>JANQKA010000467.1 GCA_028281405.1 Hasllibacter sp.
CGCTCAAACCTCCCCACCCGGAGACGTTTGGATTGTCCGAACCCGGGTCCAAGGACGAAATGTCCTCCGCGCCTCCTTCATGGAGGAAGTGAACAAAAATTTCCTTGGTCAGGGGTACTTCCGCGATTCGCTTGGCTTGCGGCGTGGCGGGGAGGCGCAGGAGTTTCCCGACGTCATCCGCGCCGCCTCCGCACTCCTGGATTTCCCGGATGGCCCAAACAAAATCGAGCGTGGAGGTGGAGTGTGAAGAGATTGCAATTTTGTACCCGCGCCTCATCAATTCAAGAACCAGAATCGGAATTACCGTGGCGGCCTGTGGATGCAATCCCGATTCCGGCTCTTCGATCACGACCCATTCGAGATTTTCCCGCCGGGAATCCCCGCCGCGGGGGAGGAGTCGATATAGCCCCAGGAGCAATGGAAGAAATTCCCTCTGTCCCGCCGACCAGGAGAGGAATGAAATCGGACGGTCGGTTCCCTCGGCCCTGAGGGTGAGTCTCATCTTTCCCCTGTCCGGCTCAAGCGATACCCTCGCGCCGTGAAACAGATGGCGGTCGATCGGGTCGCTCAGCGTCTTGTTCAGGCGGTTGGGCGAGGGAAAAACCTGATTTCGCTGATTATTTCCGGTTCTCAGGATTTTGTGCACCTGATCGGCGAAGTGGCACAGCGCGAACGGATCCCCGAATTCGAAGCTTCCGAAATGTCTTGGCGTGCCCGATTGAAGGGCGGTGGCGCGTTGAGCGGGAATGAAAAAAAGTTTTTCGGTCCCATCCCGTCCGGATCCCCTTGTTTCCGCCAATTCGGCCAACCCATGTTTTGCTCCATTCCATACCACGGTTGGATCCCCGTTCAGGATTTGCGACATGCCATGGCCGTAATATGCGTCCATGAAGGCGTCGGGGTCGTTTTCCACCACGAAGTGATTCTCTTTGAAGGTGTTGATAATGTGCCCGCGGTCCAAGACGAGCTTGAGTGTCCGCAGGAACAGCCCCTTGCCCCCCGCCTGCGGTCCGACAAGAACCGTCAGGTCGCCAAACGCGACTTCCGCGGTGGAAATCGGCCCCAGGTTATCGACCCGGAGGGTCGCGCCATTCTTCATTTCCATCTCCGGTTGTCGGCACGTCCGGGGGCGAATGGCATTTTCGCCTCTTCGGCGATTCCCCGGGCCTTTCCCTGGAAGGGTTTTCCGCGCGACTTCCGGCGGCCGTCGCAACCGGGGAGTGAAATCACCGGAACGGAAGACGCCCGCCTTCGACCGTCATTCCGATACGCGTTCCACCGGCCGGTGGAACGGCCCCGGCCCCGGATATCCCCGAGCCTCACAGGGCGCGCCCAAGAAAGAGGATTTGGTGATGGAAACGCTCCGGAAGATCGTGGTACGGCGCGACCTCCCCGAAGCCGAGGCTCTCATACAGGGCGACGGCCTCGGACAGCCAGACCAGCGTGTCGAGAACCATGCGCCTGTAGCCGCGGCGCCGGGCGTCGTCCATGACGGACAGCATCAGCTTTTTGGCCGCCCCGCGCCGGCGGGCCTGCGGGTCGACATAGACGCGTTTGACCTCGCAGGTTTCGGGGTCGATCCTGTGAATCATGGCGCAGCCCACCGTCATGCCATCGAGTTCGGCGACGTGGATCGCGCCGTTGGGAGCCGCGTGAATCAGCGGCAGCCGGGCCATGATGTCCTCGTAGACCGGAGCGGAGTAGTAGTGCTCCACGACCGCCGAACGGTCGGCCGCCCGGTCGAAGAGCATGTCCCTGAAGGCCCGGCAGAGTTCCCTGACCCGGGTCAGGTCGGCGTCCGTGGCGGGGCGGATCAGCATCGCGGATCACCTCCGGATGGATTCGCCGGCGTAGACCGCGCCATCGCCCAGCATTTCTTCGATCCGGATCAATTGATTGTATTTCGCGAGGCGGTCGGAACGGGCGAGGCTTCCGGTCTTGATCTGGCCGCAATTCGTGGCGACCGCGAGATCGGCGATCGTCGCGTCCTCGGTTTCTCCGGAACGGTGGGACATCACGCAGGTCATGCCCGCCCTGTGGGCAATGTCGACGGCGGCGAGGGTTTCGGTGAGAGTTCCAATCTGGTTGACCTTGACCAGCAGGGAATTTCCCGCGCCTTTTTCGATTCCCTCGGCGAGCCGTGCGGGATTCGTGACGAAGAGATCGTCGCCGACGAGCTGTATCCGCCCGCCCAGCGCCTCCGTCAGCATGATCCACCCGTCCCAGTCGTCCTCGGCGCATCCGTCCTCGATTGAGAAGATCGGGTAATCGTCCGCGAGCGCCTGAAGGTATTTCACGTTTTCCTCGGGACCGAGCGACACGCCTTCGCCCTCCATCCGGTAGGTTCCGTCCTCGAAGTACTCGGTGGAGGCGCAGTCGAGCGCCAGCGCGATGTCGTCGCCGGGCGCGTAGCCCGCCTTCTCCACCGACTTGAGGATGAAGTCGAGGGCCTCCCGGGTCGACGAGATGTCGGGAGCGAACCCACCCTCGTCGCCGATGCCGGTCGAGAGGCCGGCGCCGGAAAGTTCCGCCTTCAGGGTGTGGAACACCTCCGCCCCCATGCGCACCGCCTCGGACAGGGTGGGGGCTCCCACCGGGACGATCATGAATTCCTGGATGTCGATGGGATTGTCGGCGTGCTCCCCCCCGTTGACGATGTTCATCATCGGAACAGGCAGGACGCGGGCCGCGGCGCCGCCCACGTAACGGTGGAGCGGAAGCGCCGTGGACTCGGCGGCGGCCTTCGCGGCGGCGAGCGACACGCCGAGGATCGCGTTGGCGCCGAGGCGGGATTTGTTTTCGGTTCCGTCCAGTTCGATCATTTCCCGGTCGAGGTCGGTCTGCTCGGTCGCGTCCAGTCCCAACAGCGAGTCGGCGATTTCGCCGTTCACGGCGGCCACCGCCGCGCGGACGCCCTTGCCCTTGTAGCGGGCGGGGTCGCCGTCGCGTTTTTCAACGGCCTCGTGGGCGCCGGTGGACGCGCCCGACGGAACCGCGGCCCTGCCCATGGAGCCGTCCTCCAGCGTCACCTCCACCTCGACCGTGGGGTTGCCGCGGCTGTCGAGGATTTCGCGGGCGTGGACATCGGTGATGGTGGACATGCGGTCTCCGTGAAGCTGTGGCCGCGCGTGGTTAGCGTGAAACCGGCGTCCGCGAAAGGGAGCGTTCGCGCAGCAGGATGAACAGTCCCGAGGCGATGACGACGGCCGCGCCGAGCAGGGTCGCCGCGTCGGGTCTTTCGCCGAAGAATGCGACCGCGATGCAGAGCGCGAATAGAAGCCGGGTGTAGCGGAACGGGGTCACGAGAGAGACCTCGCCGATGCGCATGGCGGCCGTCACGGCGTAGTAACCTCCCGCCGCCCCCGCCGCGGCGAGGATGAGCGCCGGCCAGGGGGCGTCGCCGGGCGGCGGGACCGTCGCGGGGTCGAACGCCGCGAGAACCAGTCCGGTTGGAATGAGAACCGCGAAGCCCCAAAGCGCCAGCTGTAGCGTGGGAGTGTCGCCGGGCACCCGGCGCGTCGCGACGTCCCGGGCGCCGAGCGCGACGGTGGCGAGCAGGGCGAGCGCCGCGCCGAGGGAGAGGCCTCCCTCCGCCGGGCGCAGGATGATCATGACGCCCGCGAGGCCCACGATCACCGCTCCCCACCTCCGCGGTCCGACCCGTTCTCGGAGAACCAGGGCCGCGCCCATCGTGACGACAAGCGGGGTCGCCTGAAAGATCGCGGTGACGAACGCGAAGGGGGCGATGGCGAGCGCGCCGATGATCCCGATGCTTCCCGCGACTTCGCAAACGCAGCGGAAGATCACGGCGGGATGCAACGCCCGCCGGGAGAACAGGGGCAGTCCGCGGGTTGCCGTCAGGACGGCGAATATCGTGGTTCCGGCGATGGCGAGGAACAGAATGATCCAAGAGGTGCCGACCGTCGCGGAGGCGACCTTGATCGCCGCGTCGGCGGCCGCGAACAATCCCATGGCGAGGCACATCAGGCCGATGGCGCGCAGGTTTTCCAAGGGTGTCCGTCACCTGACCGATGGCCCCGGTTCAAGCCGGGCCTTTCGTTTACCGCCGCCGGGAGGCGACCGTCAAGCGTCCCGTGATCCCGCGGGCGGGATTGGGATTCCGCGGACGGGGAGGCGACTGGAAGTCGGATTGCCGTGTGACTTCACCTCGCCGGGCCGGCCCCCGGTCCTCCGCATGTCCTCCGCGCGCGGGATGCGCGCGTGACGGAGCGCCGGCGACTTCGGCGTGAACACGGCAACGGCCGACGATGGATTTCGGCGTCCTTCAACGATTCGCGTCGACCACCACCCGGTTACCGCCACCGATTCATCAAGACCGCCGGCGCTCCATTGTGACCCGTCGCTTGAAGATTGTCTCATGGCGGACGTTTCGCCCGCGGAACGGCCGGGTCGGGTGGATGTCGACCGATGGGGCTTCGAGCGCCCGCGACGTCCCCGCCGCCCCGTCGAAGCCGCGGCGGTCGGTGGGGCATGCCGTCAGGTCATTCGGGAAATCCAAGCGTGCCCGGGGGGCGGCATGGATCCGCGGGGAGGGCCGGGAGGATCCCCTCAGGTGCCGCAGAAAGTTTCGCGGACGCGCTCCTCCTCGGTCGGCGGGCGGGCGAGGTCGGCGTTTCCGCCGGGGTCCGCGAAGGGAGTTTCCAGCGCGGCGGACAGTCGCCGGAAAGGGTCGAGGTCGCCCCGGCGCGCGGCGGAGATCGCCTCCTCCACTCGGTGATTGCGCGGAATCAGCGCCGGATTCGCCTCCCGCATCAGATCCACCCGGTCTTCCGGCGAGGCGCCTTCCCTCCCGAGCCGCAGGCGCCATCCGCGGGCCCATTCGTCGAACGCGGCGGGGTCGTCGAACCCGCCGCGCGCGTCGGGCAGGGAACGGAAGGTGTTGGTGAAATCCGCCCGGTTCCGCTCCATCCGCGACAGGAGGTCGGAGGCCAATTCGAAGTCGCCGGCCTCCTCGGTCAGGAGCCCGAGCTTGGCGCGGAACCGGTGGATCCAGGCGTTTTGAAACATCGGCGCGAAGCGCTTCAGGACATCCGTCGCGGCTTCCACTTTCGCGTCCAATTCGCCGACCATCAGCGGCAACAGGCACGAGCAGAACTGGGCGAGGTTCCAATAGGCGATCGTCGGCTGATTCGAGTAGGCGTATCGTCCGTGGTGGTCGATGGAGGAGAACACGGCCGCCGAATGGTGGTCGTCCATGAAGGCGCAGGGACCGTAGTCGATGGTTTCCCCGGCGATGGACATGTTGTCCGTGTTCATCACGCCGTGGATGAAGCCGAGGGACATCCACGAGGCGATCAGCTCGGCCTGGGCTCCGACGACGCGGTGCAACAGGTCGATGATTCCGTACGCGCCGGGATAGTGGCGCTCGAGGACGTGGTCCGTCAGCCCCTTCAGAGCCTCCTGGTCCCCCCGGGCCGCGAAGAATTGGAACGTGCCGACGCGGATGTGGCTGCGCGCGACGCGTGCGAGGATCGCGCCGGGCAACGGCTCCTCGCGGAACACGGGCTCGCCCGTGGCGACGGCGGCGAGGGCCCGGGTGGTGCGGACGCCGAGCGCGTGCATCGCCTCCGAGACGATGTATTCGCGCAGGACCGGACCGAGCCAGGCGCGCCCGTCGCCCATGCGCGAATAGGGGGTCGGCCCCGATCCTTTGAGCTGGATGTCCCGTCGGCCTCCGCCGCCGACGACTTCGCCGAGCAGGATGGCCCGGCCGTCGCCGAGTTGGGGCGACCAGCCGCCGAATTGGTGGCCCGCGTAGACCTGGGCGATGGGCTCCGCTCCGTCGGGCACGGTGTTGCCCGCGAGGATGGAGACCCCCTCCTCGCCGCGGAGCTCCGCGGGGTCGAGGCCGAGGTCGCGGGCGAGCGCGTCGTTCAGGGCGATGAGCTTCGGCTCGGCGACCGGAGTGGGACCGAGCCGGGTGTAGAAGCGGTCGGGCAGGCGCGCGTAGGAATTGTCGAATCCGAAATCGAGCATGGCGCGAAGGTAGGGCCGATGCCGGGCGAACGCGAGGGGCCTCGGACGGTCGCGCGCGGCGGACGGCGCCATTGGTTCACGGGGAGGATTTGATCCGCCGCCGACGCCGGCGGGCCGGTACGCGCCCGGTCGCCGACGTTCAATGACGATTCGGAGCCGGTTCTTCGCCGCCCACTCCGACGGCGTGTCCGGACGGGGTCCGGGCCCCCGTTCAAAGACGGGCCATGCGCTCCGTCAGGAGGGCGAAGAAGCCGTCCGCGTCCACGTCTCCCATGAACATCGCGTTCGCGGGGCGGTCGGTCACGCCCCACCAATCGGCCACGGTCATGCCGCGGGTGAGCGGCGAGAGGGTCTCGATCTCCACGTTGATCCGGCGCCCCGAGAAGAGCGTCGGATCGATGAGCCACGCGATGGTGCAGGGATCGTGGAGGGGGGCGCCTTCCGAGCCGTACTTCTCCTTGTCGAAGCGCTCGAAGTGGTCGGTCCATTCGGCGACGGCCCGGCCCACCGGGGTTCCGAGGGCGCGGAACGCCTCCAGCCTCGGGCCGGTGACCAGGGCTTTGTGCGTGACGTCGAGCGGCATCACGGTGATGGGCGCGCCCGAGCGGAAGACGATGTCGGCGGCTTCGGGATCCACGTGTATGTTGAATTCCGCCGCGGGGGTGATGTTGCCGACCTCGAAATAGGCGCCTCCCATGAGGACGATCTCCCGCACCCGCCCGACGATGTCGGGGGCGCGGTTGAAGGCGTGCGCGATGTTGGTGAGCGGGGCGATCGGACAAAGCGTCACAGTGCCGGACGGCTCGCGCCGGAGCGTGTCGACGATGAAATCGACGGCGTGCGCGTCCTGAAGCCGCATCTTCGGGTCCGGCAGCGCGGGGCCGTCGAGGCCGGTCTTGCCGTGGACGTGCTCGGCGGTCACGAGGGCGCGCGTGATGGGGCGGTCGTGGCCGGCGAACACCCGCGTGTCGGGGCGGTTCGCGAGTTCGCAGACGACGCGGGCGTTCTTGGCCGTCAGGTGGAGCGGCACGTTTCCGGCGACGCAGGTTATGCCGAGCAGTTCCACGTCCTCGGGACTCGCGAGCGCGAGAAGGATGGCCACCGCGTCGTCCTGGCCTGGGTCGGTGTCGATGATGATTTTGCGGGGGGACATTTCGGCTCCGGTGTGTTTCCTGGTGTGATCGGGGCGGCGCGGCCGCCGCGCGGGGCGGGGATCATGCGGTTGCCTGGACGCCGCCCTTCAGCGGAATGGACCAATTTTCCTCCACGGCGTCGCGGACGAACGAGTGCCCGTGGTCGCGGGAGGAGGAGACGAGTTGGAACCCGGCGGCGGCGTAGAGCCGCCGCGCCGCGCCGAGGCAATCGAAGGTGCGCAGGTCCATGCGGTCGTGCCCCGTGGCGCGGGCGTGCGAGACGGCGGCGTCGAGCAGCGAGCGGCCGATGCCGCGGCCGTGGTGGGCGGGGTCCACGGCCATGCAGTGGAGCTGCATGGCGCCGCCGCCTTTGGGAAGGACGAAGCAACCCCCCAGCCGGGTGGGATGGCGGTGGGCGATCCAACCAGCGCGGTGGTCGTCCTCCCCCAGAAGAAATTTGGCGAGCAACTCGGCGGCGCGGCCTTCGAATTCCGGCGCCCAGCCGAAGCCCCGGACGTAGACGCGGGCGTGGAGCTCGAGGAGCCATCCGTTGTCTCCCGGGGCCATCGGCCTGAGGGAGTGCCCGCGGCGGGGAGCCGGCGGGGCGATGTGATCGAGGCAGGCGGCGACCTCCGAGAGGGCGGCCGCGAACGCCGGCCGCCGGTCGGGGGAAAGCCGCTCCAACCATTCGGTGGCTTCCTCATCCGCGCGCCTGTCCGCGTCCGCGGCGACGTTCCGCCCACGCTCCGTCGCCGCGATGGGCCGGGTCCGGGGAATTTCCTTCGGCCCGGCGCGGGTGATCAGGCCGGCCTTTTCCAAATGCGCCACCATGCGGCTGAGGTGGCCGCGGTCCAGACCGAGGGATTCGCCGATTCCGGTCGCCGTGAGGGGCCTTTCCGAAGCCGCGACCTCGCGGAGGACGTGGGCCTGCCGCGGCGTCAGTCCGAGGTCGTGGAGACGGGCTTCGAGATGTCCGTTCAGACGGGCGATGGCCCGGACGACGCCGAGAAGGTCGGCGACGCCGTCGGTGTGGGTGGCGTCGGGCATGATGGCTCCGAGGATCGTTGCGGAATCAACCTTCGCGAATTGGCGGGTTTGTCAATCGAAATCCGCCTCCCGCGGCCCGCTCCGTCTCCTCCCGCGGGGGAGTTCCCGGCCTTCGCGTCCCGCCTCCCGGGGATCCCGCCGCGGCGGGTGGAGACGGTTGCGTTCTTCGGCGCGGGCCGGAGGCGCGCGCTCAGCCATCGTAATCCACTTCCCGGGTGATCCTGACCGCGGCGGGCCGCAGGTCCGCGATGGCCCGGAGATCGGCGTCGTCGGCTTCGAATCCGCCGAACGCCTCCACCAATCCGGAGGTGGGGACGTCCGGATTCACCGGGTATTCGTGGTTCACCGTGGCGTAGATTTCCTGTCCCTTCGGGGACGCGAGGAATTCCATGAGCCTCAGCGCGTTGGCGCGGTTCGGCGAGGACTTGGTCATCGCCATGCCGGAGACGTTCACGTGGGTGCCGCCGTTCTCGAACACCGGGAAAACGATGCGTACGCTGTCCGCCCACTCCCTTTGGTCTTCGTCCTTCATCATCAGGGCCATGTAGTAGGTGTTTCCCAGGGAGATGTCGCATTCGCCGGACCAGATCGCCTTCACCTGCGCGCGGTCGTTGCCCTGGGGCTTGCGCGCGAGATTGCCTTTGACGCCGGCCAGCCACTCCCGGGCGCCCGCCTCGCCGCGTTGTTCGATCATCCCGGCGGTCAGGGCGACCATGTAGACGTGCAATCCCGAGCGGGTGCAGACGCGGCCCTTCCATTTCGGGTCGGCGAGATCCCCGTAGGTGGTCACCTCGCCTTCGGCCACGCGTTCCTTCGAGGCGTAGACGATCCGGGCGCGGGTGGTGAGCGCGAACCATTCGTTGCCGGGGTCGCGGTACCGCGCGGCGATGTTCGCGGCGAGCGCGGCGCTTTCGACGGGTTGCAGGACGCCCGCGTTCTTGAGCGCGGAGAGGCGTCCTATGTCGGTGGTGAGGGCGATATCGGCGGGGGAGCGGCCGCCTTCCGCCCGGAGGCGCTCGACCATGCCTTTGTTGAGGAAGGCGACGTTCGCGCGAATTCCGGTTTCGGCGGTGAAGGCGTCCAGGAGGGGACGGATCAGTTCGGGCTGGCGGTGGGAGTAGATGTTGACCTCCTCTTCGGCCGCGGCGGGTGCGGCGGCGGCGACCGCCGCCGAAAACAGGAGGATTGAACGGATGACGCGCATTTCGCTGTCCCTTTTCGAAGCGGGATTCGGGCCGGGTTAAACCCGACTCTTTTAGTCGGATCAATGGCCGGGCGAAGGAATCGGAATTTTCGTGTGTCGGGGTCGCCGGAATCGGCGCGGCGGCCTTCCCGGTCCCGGCTCCGGCGGAGGAACCAGGGGCGGGGATCCCCGGCGAAGATGATTCGATTCATCGACGCGCGAGCTCCCGCGCGGAGGAACCGTGGCGCCCGCAGGACGGCCCGCCGGTCCACCTCCCCCCGGCTTCCGCCGGCGCCGCGATGCGGGACGTGGTTGCGGGGGGAGGTGCGGTTCGGCGGGTGGTGGGCGTTCGGGGAAGAGCCGGCGGCCGGGCGGAATGGCATCGGCGTCATCGGCAGTTCACGCGGACCCGTGTCGGCGGCATCGCGCCCGTCGGGCGGGGCGCCTTCCCGCGCCCGCGCGAGGGTTTGCGTTTGCTTGGTG
>JANQKA010000519.1 GCA_028281405.1 Hasllibacter sp.
GGCGCGGGACTTTTTTGAGCCGCTGTGGACATGGGGGCGCGCAATCCGGGAAGTTCCACTCCGGTGAGATTTAGCGCGGTCGGCGGTGAAAGTCATCCGACATGGCGGGCCATGACGAGGCGCGCCATGTGGAAACCGTCCATGCCGCCCCGTTCGTTCCAGTAATCCGGCCGCGTCCCGATTCCGCCCCCGGGAGCGCGCCAGGAAGGATCCACGCCTTCGATTTCGGGGCCGTCCTCGACGAACAGGCCGGGATGACGTTCCAGCGCGTCCCGGATCCGCTCCCCGCCCTCCTCGGGCAACAGCGAGCAGGCGCAGTAAACAATCCGTCCTCCCGGCCGGACGAGGCGCAACGCCCGGTCGATAAGACGCCGTTGAATCTCGACCAGATCCTTCACGCCGCGGGCCGTCTTGAGACGGGGCAGATCGGGATGCCGCCTCATGGTGCCGGTCGCCGAGCATGGAGCGTCAACGAGGACGGCGTCGAAGGGTCCGCCCTCCCACAGCAGCGCGTCCGCGACGACGATTTCAGCGGAGAGGCCGGTGCGGGACAGGTTTTCCCTCAATCTCGCGGCGCGGTCCTTGGAGACATCGAGGGCGGTCACCACCGCTCCGGCGTCCGCCAACTGCATCGTCTTGCCTCCCGGGGCGGCGCAGAGGTCGAGGACGCGTTCTCCGGGCCGCGGGTCCAGAAGCCGGACCGGCAGGGCGGCGGCGGCGTCCTGAACCCACCAGTCCCCTTCCCCGAATCCCGGCAAAGCGGAAACCCTGGCTCCCGCGCCGAACCGGATCGACCCGGTCGGCAGCCGCTCCCCACCTTCGGGAGCGCTCCGCCCGCGCCGAAGCGTCAGGTCGACGGGCGGGGTGCGGGACTGCGCCTCCTCCATCCTCTCCACCGCTTCGGCTCCATAGGCCCGGATCAAAGGTTCGCGCGGCCACGCGGGCATCCTCGGCGTGGGCAGATCCGCCCAGGCGTCCGGGCCTGATACGGCGACCCTGCGGAGCACCGCGTTGACGAGTCCCTTCAGCCGCCTGTGCTTTCCGTGGGACGCCACCAGCGCCACGGCGTCGTTGACCGCCCCGTGAGGGGCCGTTCCCATTTGGCAAATCTCGACCGTCGCGAGCCTCAGAACCCTCAGCACGAAAGGCGGGGGGCGCTTTTCCATCAAGTCGTCGAGCAGCCGGTCCGCGCGGGACTCCTGGCGCAGAACCGTCGCCGCCAGCCGGCGCGCCCTGGCCCCGTCGGCGGGCGCGAGGCCGCCGACCGCGGAGCCGCCGTCCGGAAGCGGGCGTCCCTCGTCCACGAGCGTCAGCAGCCGGATCGCCCCGCGCCGCGCTGGCAGGCCCGAAGCGGATTCGGAGTTGTCCGGCATGGCGGAGCGTGTATACTTGGATCCATGGCGGGCAAAGAAGATATGCCGGCGGCGGCGCGCCGCGCCCTCGAGGAGGCGGAGGCCCGCCGCAAGTCCTCCGCGGCGGTCGAGGCGCCGAAGGAATACGGCGGCCGGGACGGTCCCGATCCCGCTCGTTACGGCGACTGGGAGAAGAACGGCATCGCCCGCGATTTCTGACGCTTGGAGTCGATTTTCCGGGGCGGGGGCTCCGGACGAGGAGACGTTCGGGGAAGAATTCATCCGGTTTCGACATCGGAGCGGCGTTGGGGCGGCCATCCGGCGCCGGCCCCGCGCCCGGATGTGGCGTCGCGCCAACGCTACTCTCCCACACGACTTGCGACGCGAGGAGCGGGACGTGCCCACGTCGCGATTGACCGCTTGCGCGTTTCGTATGCCGCGATGGCGGGCGGCGGATCACCCGTTGGGGAGAGCGCGCTTCCCGGGTTGAGCACCCCGGTTTCCCAAAAATAAAATGAGAATCGATATTCGCCCGCTTGAACCGTCGATTTCACCTGGAATCCATTTAAATATCAGGCATATTGGAATAGAGTGCCGGCGGTATTGATGGAATCCATGGCGCAAGCCACGTGAAGATCAACGCGAAACGTTGAAGTGAGCCGGCCACCATCGTCAACCGATGAGGTGTTCACACCCAAATTCGCTGGCGCTCAACTTCGGGAGAATTGGGCCGCGATTAATAAAATGACCGATTTCCGGTCGGAATTGAGAATTTCTGACAAGTGTATGGGGCCACCGAACGATCCCGTTTGCGGCCATTCCCGGCCATGTTTGGACATGGCGCGCCATGCCAAGTCCGGAGATGTGGAAAATGCGCTCAACATTCGAGCGTGTTCTTTTCGCCGCGACCCGCGTCTCGAAGGAGAAAGAATTGGAATCGTCGAATTTCATCCTGGCGTTCACGCAACACTGTTGCTGGAATTATTGATTCTTCCCCACCACTTTCGATGACGAAAGCGTCCGGTCCAGACCTCGCCAAGTCGGCCAATGACGTTGTTTCCCGCGAAACGAAACGCGCGCTCCACGCCTAAACGCCAATCAGCCTGTCCAGATACGGATGCCGCCGGTATCGATGTGAACGAACCTCCCGGTGTAGTTTCCCACACCACCCATCCCCAGCATCAAGGCGAAATC
>JANQKA010000577.1 GCA_028281405.1 Hasllibacter sp.
CGCGCGGCCTCCTCCGACGGCGCTCCGTACACGGAGACGAAGTGCCGGGCGAGATTGCCCGTCAGGGCCTCGACCTCCGCCGATTCGATTTGCGCGACCGCGACGAACGTCACCCGTCCGTAGGTCTCGAGGCCGAGCCAACCGTTCGAAAACGCCTGCCGCGCCTTTCCGGTGAGGTCGGCCTCGGACCAGTTGGAGAATTCGAAGCCGCCGGACACGCACCATTCGCCGGTGCGGGCCGGGGAATGGAATACCCTCGAGTCGCTTTCGTCGAAATGGATCGCGCGGGCCAGGTTCATCGACGTTCCGCCAGATCGGAGATCGGAATTAGCGAGGTCTCGCCGCCGCGCCGCAGCAGCAGCCCGAAATTCTCGTCGACTCCCACGAACACCCCGGTCACCCCTGCCACGGTGACTTCTTCGCCCACGCCGTGGGCGAGGCCGCGCCACTCGGCGTGGACGGGGCGGACGCCCTCGCCCTCCCAGCGGTTCAGCCAAACGAGGGTGTGGCGCGCCCACGCCTCGAGCAGCCTCGTCGGCGAAACACCGCCGCACCCCTCGTCCGTCAGCGAGGTGCGGTCCGGCGTTTCGCCCGGCGCGTCGTCAACGGGCAGAAGCGGAATCTCCAAGCCAATCACAAGCCAGTCCGGAACCGCGTCGGAGGACGTTTCCGCGACCGCGGCGCGAAGACGGCCGCAGGAGGCGCCGTTCACGCGGATGCCTCCGCCCCACTCGAGGTGAACCGCCACTTCGGGCGGGGCCAGCGCCCCGAGCGCGTTCTGGAATCCCACCCCGCAGATCGGCAGGGCCGCCATGGCCTCCTCCAGCGGAACCTCGGGCGCCATTACGAGCGCCGCCGCGAGGCGGTCGGCGGCGATCGCGTGAACCACCAAGCCCGGATCGCGGCCGAGCTCGGCCTCGGCCACCGCTTTGGCCATCGGATCGAGGGATCCAGCCACCGCGAGACCGCGGAAGAGCGGCGGAAAGGCCGGTTCCTCTTCCCGTTCCAGACCACTCATGGCGCCCTCCCCCGCGCGGCGGCCCCCGCTCCCGGATTGTCCGCGCTCATGCCGCGCCCGCCTCGACGAGTTTGGACGCAACCGAGCGGAACACTTCCGCCGCCGGAGATCCGGGCTTCGACACGGTGATCGGCGCGCCGCCGTCGGAGGCCACGCGGATATCGAGATGGAGCGGGATTTCGGCGAGAAGCGGCACACCGATCTTCGCGGCCTCCGCCGCGACTCCTCCATGGCCGAAGATGTGCTCCTCGTGCCCGCACTTCGAACAGACGTGCGTGGACATGTTCTCGATCAGACCGGCGAGCGGCACATTCATCTTTCGGAACATGTCGATCCCCTTGCGGGCGTCGAGGAGCGCCACGTCCTGCGGGGTCGACACGATGACCGCTCCCGTCACCTCGGCTTTTTGGCTGAGCGTCATCTGCACGTCGCCCGTGCCTGGGGGCAGGTCCACGACGAGCACGTCGAGCGCTCCCCACTGAACCTGCATCAGCATCTGCTGCAGGGCTCCCATCAGCATCGGCCCGCGCCAAACGACCGCCTCGTCCTCGCGCGTCATCAGACCGATGGACATCATGGTCACGCCGTGGTTGCGCATGGGGAGGATGGTTTTGCCGTCGGGACTCGCCGGACGCCCCGACACGCCAAGCATGCGCGGCTGGGACGGGCCGTATACATCCGCGTCGAGGAGGCCGACCTTGCGGCCCCCGGCGGCCAGCGCCGCGGCGAGGTTCGCGGAAACCGTGGATTTGCCGACCCCTCCCTTGCCGGACGCCACGGCCAGGATCCGGTCCACGCCCGGGATTTTGCTCGGCCCCCGCGCGTTCGCCGGGCGATTCGATTTCAGATCCGGAGGCGGCTTGGGCGTTGAGTGCGCGGTCATGACGACCGAAACGCTTTCCGCTCCGGGCAGCGCCTCCACCGCCTTTTGGGCGGCTTCCCGCACCGGCCCCATGGCCTCCGCCTTGGCCGGATCGATCTCCAGAACGAATCGAACGGCCCCTCCCTCCACCGTCAGGGCGCGCACCATTCCCGACGCGGGAAGGGGCTGGCCGCTCGCCGGGTCGGTGACGGCCCCCAACGCACCGAGAACGTCCTCGCGCGTCAAACTCATCGACCGGCGTCCTTCGGTCCCGCGATCCGGCCCTCGACCACATGCTCGAGGTCGAGGTCACCGATCCTCAGCGTCACGGTGACGGGAAACGTCCTTCCCGCCGTGCGTTCCCCGCCCGCCTCCCGCATGGCTGCTTCGATCGCCTGCTGCGAGGTGACCCCCACCTGTTTGAGGAATTTGCGCATGGACATGTTGAAATCGTCGTCGTTCATTCCGGCCTCCGCGTTGACCGTCCCGCTCCGCGTCCCCTAGGATGGGTCCGGGAGGAGACATGCAGCGATTCATTACCGCCGCTCTTGCTCTGGCCGTCTTTTGCACCGCCGCGGCGGGGTCCGACAAGGGGTTCGCTCTCGCGGTCGACCCCGCGCTGACCGAATCCGGCTTGACGCGATACATCCTGCCTCGCTTTTCCCTGAAAACCGGCGTCCGGGTGACTCCCGTTCCCCCGGGAACCGACGCCGATCTGGAGTTCGGCGCGGATGTCGAAGGGGCGGCGGCGGTCGCGCGGGACGGCGTGATCTTCGCCGTGAGCCGCCCCAAGGGCGATCAAGCCAAGCGGTTCCGAGACTGGCTGCTTTCCGACGTGGGGCAATCGACCGTGGAGGCGTACGCTCCGGAGACGGGTGCGCCGTTCATCGGAGCCCGCGACGCGTCCTTCGACGGATCACCGACATTGATCGCGGGCGATGTGGTGGAGGGCGAACGGCTGAGCCTCGATTTGTGCGGGCGTTGCCATGTGGTCAGCGGGAAGAATCGGATGAGCGGCATCGGGTCCACGCCGTCATTCGCCGTGCTGAAAAGCCTGCCCGACTGGGAAAGCCGCTTCTCGGCATTCTGGGCGCTGAAGCCCCATCCGGCGTTCACGCGGATAGATGGCATGACGGAGCCGTTCGATCCCGATCGGCCTCCCCACAT
>JANQKA010000595.1 GCA_028281405.1 Hasllibacter sp.
CGAAGGGTTCACGGAAAGCCAAATGAGCGCGATCCGGGAATCACTCGCCGAAATATCCAGCGTGGCGGACATTGAATTCGTCGAAGCCGACCGGGGGGCGGTCCAATACCCTGATATTCGAATATCGCTGGTGACCGCCGAGCAGATGGGGCAGAGGCCGGGAATCGCGGGGTTCACCTACGTGAGGCAGGTCGATGGCCGTGACGCGATTCTGAATTCAATCAGAGGGGAGGATTACCTCGGGAATATTCATATCATTCGGGGAGCCTTTCCCGAACCGAAAGGGGATTGGGACGATCCCACCCCGAGTTTCAGATCGACCTTCACGCACGAACTCCTGCACACATTGGGATTGCATCATCCCTTCAATGACGAGGCGGGAGGCCCCGCCGGCAGGCAGGGATTCCATTCCGGATTCGCTCTCCCGAACAATTTCGGGGTGTACACGGGAGGCGGACACGACTCTCCACTGACCGACGCGCAGATTGAAACGCTCATGACATACCGGAACGAATTCGACGAAATATTCGTGACCACCACCGATCCGGGAATGACCGAAATCACGATCCTGCTTCCAACCCTCGGATTGTTCGACGTCGCCGCCCTGCAACGCCTGCACGGGGCGAACCATGAGACGGACAATGGAGATTCGATCCACGAATTCCACAGCGACAGGCCCGAGTTCAAGATCATCTGGGACGGCGGGGGAACGGATTGGATCAGGCAAAATGGGTCGAGGGACGCGCACATCGACCTGCGCGAGGGAGGAAAATCCAAGTTGGGGTTTTTCTCCGGTCCAATCCTCACGTTCCACGCGGAGGAATCGACGGACGGCGCCGGTTCATCCTCATTCGATTCCGGCTTCCCCGAAACGGAAGGACGCGTCTGGAGGGAATTCGGCGTCCGTGACGAAGACCTCGGAATCGCCAACATCTCCGGAAGCGATCCCACCACCGCCGTGTTGTATCCAAATCTTTTTCCAAGGGATGGCGTTCCCGGCCGGGTGGAGATTCATTACGACTACCAGGTCGAACAAGCCGGATCCGTGACGAATGGGACCGGAAGGGTGAATCTGTCCTTCGATCCCGATGTCATCACCCACAACGTCTCCATAGCGCATGGCGCGGTGATCGAAAACGCGATGGGCGGCCACGGGAGCGACACTATCATTGGAAATCCCGGCGACAACACCCTGAACGGTGGACCGGGAAATGACGGTCTCGAAGGCCTCGGGGGAGCGGACCTACTCGTGGGGGGAGGCGGAACCGACAGGCTTCACGGAGGCGAAGGGAGGGACATATTCCTGATCAGGGCCTCCGACGCCGATGCCGCGGGACAGAACGTAACCATCCGGGACTTCTCCGTCGGCGAAGACGTCATTCAATTCCGCGGTTATTCCAACGGTTCGATTTCCGGGCCATTCAACGGAGTCGTCGGCGCGATGTTCTCCGGCCCGGACACGGAGGTGAACATCATCGGAGTGCGCGCGTCGGATTTGACGCTGGATTTGGACTATATGTTCATCGCCGGGTGATCGTCCAACCTCGAAGAACTTGTTCCGGTCGAGGATCCGTTTCCTCGACGCGCCCCGCCATTCGGGTATTCGAGGCTGGCGTGGTGCGACGGCCGTTGTCGCGGTCGCCCGTGGCTCCCATCCGTTCCGCGCCATGCCGTTAAGCGCCATCGGGGCTTCGATGGCCATGATGCCGGCGAAGCCGAAATGCTTGACGGGGAATTTGGGATACGGAACGGGAATTTTCGCCCCGTTGGACCGGCGCCGGAAACGGACCGGCCCGGAAAGCCGCCGAAGGCGGTTCGCAATGCGCGCCGAAGCTGGCGGAGACGCGGTGGGCGGAGACGCGGTGGGCGGGATTGGCGGATGAAGCGTCCTGTTCTCAGTTCGGATCCCGTTCCTCTGACGGGCGCCGAAGGAACGGGCGCGGCTTCGATTCGCGTTCCCCGACGGAACGCCGCACCTCAGCTCCCGACCCGAAACGAACACCGACGCTCCGCTCGCGATGTCCCAGGACCATTGATCGAGCGACCGGGGCACCGCGCGACCGACGCTACGCGCGAGGTGTCTCCTCGGCGATTCCGAGGGCTCATCCGGGTGTTTTCCGCCGGCGGCTGCCGCGTGACTGAGACCAGGAAGCGCGAACGCCGAATGGGCAAGCCATGGACCTTCAAGTTGGTCCGCCAAATGACTTTCCGGCCCACGCGGATGCCGCACCCTTCGGGATCGATTCCACCACCGCTCCGTCCGCTCAATCTTGATCGACCGGCTTGGCGGGACACATGATGGGCTTGGCGGGACACCCGACGGTGTCCCGGCGGCGTTCTCGCCGGAACGGGTGGCGTCGGGGGACGACGCTCAAATCCCGTAGAAGGACGCCGCCGCCCCGCCGAAAATGGCGTTTTGGGCATCGGGGCCGAGGGGCGCGGTCAATTCCCGGGCCGCGGCGTGCCACGTGCCATATTCCGCCCGAAGCCGGCACACGGGCCAATCAGACCCCCACATCACCCTGTCCGCCCCGAATTCCGCGAACACATGCTCGGCGTGGGGGCGCAGATTCTCCGCGGTCCAGTCCGCGGACGCCTCCGTGACCAGCCCAGAGAATTTGCAGAACGCCGAAGTTTCACGCGCCAGCCGGGTCATCCGATCCGCCCAGTGCGCGAAATCCTCAGGCGCGTTCGCGTGAATCCGCGGCTTCAGGCAATGGTCGAGCACGACGCGCATGTCGGGATGCCGGTCGAGAATCCGAAGGAAGTTGTCCATGTGGCGTGGGAAGCCGAGCGCGTCGAACGTCAGGCCCATCTCGGAAACCGCGCGGAACCCCCAGTCCACGTCGCCGCGCAGCATCCAGTCGACGTCCTCGATATCCTGGATCATCGGCCTCACGCCTTTGAACTTCGGATGCCCCGCGAACCTTTCCAGCGCGACTCGCCGCCCGGGGTTTTCGAAATCTACCCATCCGACGACGCCCGCCACCATGTCCGACCCGTCCGCCAAACCAAGGAGATACTCGGTTTCGAACTCCGTCGCCGCCGCTTGGACCAAAATGGTTTTTTCGATGCCGAGCGCGCGCAGCTCCGGCGCGAGATCGGCGGGGCCGTAGGCCCGGTTCAGCGTCCGGTCGTCCTTGGGCATCCAGTCGTAATCGCCGCGCGCGGGATGCCAGAAGTGGTGATGGGCGTCGACCTTCATCGCCGCCTCCGCGCAGCGTGGGCATCGACCCGTCCCGACACGGGGAAGTCCATCGGAATCCCGCCAATGCGGCGGCAGGTGGGACGCCGGAAGTGAATACGGGCGTCGATCATCGCGGACGCTTCGGATCCGCGGTGGGCGCGTCGACGCGCAGGAGGCCTTCGTCCTTGAGTTGTTCCCAAAGCGCGTCGGGGACTTCCGCGGTCGACGCGGCGAGGTTGCCTTCCATTTCGGACAGGCCCTGTCCGCCCGGAATGACCGAGACGACCGCCGGGTGGCGGAGCGGGAACTGGAAGGCGGCGTCGATCAGGCGGACACCGTGGGCGCCGCAAGCAGACTCGATCCGGGCGACGCGGTCCAGGATCTCCGGCGGAGCCGGATCGTAATTGTGGAAGGCGCCCGGGCGCGGCCCGGTGGCGAGGATCCCGGAATTG
>JANQKA010000617.1 GCA_028281405.1 Hasllibacter sp.
CCTGCTCGAAGGTCTGCTTCCGATGCTGGAGTTGGAAAATCCGACTTTCGACGAGGCGTTGGCCGCGGCCCGGCGTCTGGCCGACGAAGAGCGCGGTCATCTCGACGAAGTGAAATCCTTGGAGAAGAACCTCTCCCGCCTCGAGGAAGATCTGCGCTCGCGGCGGATGGACCTCGACCGCCTGTCAGCCGCCGCGGACGAGGCCGCAAAAGCGTGGAATTCGCGCGTCGGTGACATGTTCGGCGGCGCGGTCGAACCGGAGGTTCTGGACGGCGCCCTGGGGCGGCTTCGGGATTTGCGGGAACTGAGGGAAAGTGGGAGACAAGTGCGTCGCCAAATTGCGTCCATGAAAGAGGATCAACGCCAATTCGCCGAAGCCATGCGGGAATTGACCGCGCGGTACGAAATCACGGTGGAAGATCCCTTGGAGGCTTTCGACGCCTTGCGGGACATCGCGGCCCGGGCCGCGAAAGACCGGGACCGCTCCACCGAACTCGCCGAGAAGCTGGAAGCCGAATCCCATAACCTCGACGAGGCGAAGCGGCGGGCCCGGGACATCGACCTGCAAATCCGCGAATACTCCAAAATGTTTCCCGACACGATCGACACAGGCACTCCCGACGCCCTGCACAGAGCCGTCGGCAAAGCGCGGGAAGTGATTCAAACCAGAAGCCGCGTCTCCGACCTCGGACATCAGATACTCTCCGACCTCTCCGCCCACGACATGGACTCCGCCCGCGAGCTCCTGCGGGACGCCACCACTCAGCGGTTGGAGGCCGACGCCGGATCCGCCAAGGCCGATCTGGAGCGCGCGGAATCCCGCCTCTCGGAGGCCACCGTGGCGCGGGCCAAGGCGGAGCGCGAATTGGAGACGATAACCGGGGAGGAGGATGTCGCGGAACTGGTCGGGCGCAGGGCAACGTTGCAAATGCAAATCGAGGAGACATGCCTCGATTTCCTCGAACTCGATCTCGGATTGCACGTCGCCCAGGAGGCAATCCGCCGTTACCGCGACACTCATCGGGGCGAAATGATGCAGGAAACCGAACGCGCGTTCTCGGAACTCACCAACGGCGCTTACAACCGGTTGAGCAGCCAGCCCGACGGATCATCGGAAATTCTCGTCGCGTTCGACGCGGGCGAGGCCGCCAAGCAGGTGGGGGACATGTCGAAGGGCACGAGGTTTCAGCTCTATCTCGCCCTCCGGGCCGCCGCATACGAGCAGATGGCCTCTCAGGGCGGCATTCGCCTGCCATTTTTCTGCGACGACATTTTCGAGACCTTCGACGAAGACCGCACTCGCGCCGCGTGCCGCCTGATGGAGAGGATCGGCCGAGGAGGTCAGGCGATTTACCTGACCCACCACAAGCATGTCGTCGATATCGCTCGCGAGGTCTGCGAGGAACAGCCAACCGTTCACAGCTTGTGATCCCCGGCGGTGGGCGGAGAGCACTCTGACCGGCGGATTGTTCGACACGGGTCGGTGTATCCCGGTGGCGCGCGGAAACACTCCAATCGGTGGATAGGCGGCGCGCCTCCCGAATGATCCCCGAGGCTTGCGGAGAACACCACCAGCCAGCGCGGCTTGGCCCCGTCTGTCAACGGCGTATCCTGGTTTCTTGGGAGATGGACGCGCTTACTGAAAGGGACGCTGGGCTGGCGCGTCCGGGGTGAACCGGACGCCCGGGCGAACGGACCCGAAACCATGTAAGCGGTGGCGGAGGGAACAAGTCAGTCGCCGAACCG
>JANQKA010000636.1 GCA_028281405.1 Hasllibacter sp.
TCACGGAGCGAGGGGGAGCCGGAAATCCACGTCGGACCCGCGCCTCGCCAATCCCGGCCCGCGCCCCTTGGAGGACGAACGGGCGACCGCCGCCACCGCGCCGGACGAAGCGGCCATCGAGACCACGGCGCCGGCCCGCGCCGAAGGAGCGCGCCCGACGGACCCCGACGCGCGCGGATGTCGGCGGGCCATCCCACCCGGAGAGTCGGCGTGACTCCGGAACCCGGCATTTTGCACGCCAGCGCGGTCGCGTTCGGGGGCCGCGGACTCCTGATTCTCGGAGCTTCGGGAAGCGGAAAATCCACGCTGGCCCTTCGCCTCATGAACCTCGGCGCGCGCCTGGTGTCGGACGACCGGGTGATCGTCTCCCCCACACCGGACGGTCCGGCCCTCGGGGCTCCGGACCGGCTCCGCGGCCTGATCGAAGCCCGCGGCCTCGGCATCCTCCGCGCGCCTCCCGCGGCCGGGACGGTGATCGCCGCCCTCGCCGTCGACATGGACGCCCCTCCGCCCGGCCGGATGCCGCCCCGGAGGACGCTCGCCTTGGCGGGAAGCGTTCTGCCGTTGAAAGCCGCCGACAGAACCCCGACATTCGCCGCCGGACTCGCTCAGGCCATGAAGTGCGGATTCCATGACACCTGAGAGCGCCGCCCACCGCCTTGTGCTCGTGACCGGACCCGCCGGGGCGGGGCGGATCACCGCCATCCGCGCCTTGGAGGACATGGGATTCGAGGCGATCGACAACATGCCGCTTTCCCTCACCGCGGCGCTGGTCGACCGCGCTCCCACCGGACGCCCCACGGCCCTTGGCATCGACGCGCGCAACCGTGATTTCTCGACCGACGGCGTGGCCGACGTCATAGACCGCCTGTCGAACCGCCCCGACACCGCGCTGGAGGTGGTTTACTTGGACTGCGCCCCCGACACGCTGCTGCGCCGCTTCTCCGAAACCCGCCGCCGGCACCCGCTCTCCCCGGCGGAGCCGGTCGCCGAAGGAATTTCGCGGGACGCCGATCTCCTGGCGCCGATCAGGGACCGCGCGGACATACTGATAGACACCTCGGAGCTGTCGCCCCACGATCTGCGCAGGGAGATGTCCCGCTGGTTCGGAAGCCGGGGCGGGCACGGGCTCGCCATCACCCTGCAGTCCTTCAGCTACAGGCGCGGCGTGCCCCGCGGCGTGGACACGGTGTTCGACGTGCGCTTCCTCCGGAATCCGCATTGGGTCGACGAGTTGCGCCCGCTCGACGGCCGCGACCGGAAGGTCGCCGACCACATCGGAACCGACCCCCGCTTCCAAGGCTTTTTCGAGCAGCTTTCGGCCCTCGTGTTCACCCTGCTCCCGGCCTACCTCGACGAGGGCAAGGCGCATCTGTCCATCGGCTTCGGCTGCACAGGCGGGCGGCATCGGTCGGTGATGATGGCCGAGGCCCTCGCGATCAGGCTTGCGGACGCCGGATGGCGGGTGTCTAAGAGGCACCGCGAGCTCGAACGGCATGGAACGGGGCCATCGGGGCAAGTGGAGACGACCGCGTGATTGGCATCATCATCGTCGCGCACGGAGGACTGGCGAGGGAGTACCTCGCGGCCGTGGAGCACGTCGTGGGCAAGCAGGTGGGCGTGCGCGCCATTTCCATGGAGCCGGACCACGACAGAAGCCTGAAGCAGGAGGAGATTTGCGACGCAGCGGATGTCGTGGACCAGGGGGACGGCGTCGTCGTGGTGACGGACATGTACGGCGGCTCCCCCTGCAACCTGTCGCTCCGGGCATGCGCTCCGCGGAACCGCAAAATCCTGTATGGCGCGAACCTGCCGATGCTGATCAAACTGGCCAAGTCCCGCGGATTGACCGTCGAGGACGCCGTGAGCGCCGCCATGGAAGCCGGACGGAAGTACATCGACACCTGCGACGGCTTCTCGGACTGATGGCGACCGTGGTCCTGGACATCTTGAACGAGAAAGGCCTGCACGCCCGGGCTTCGGCCAAGCTGGTCGAGGTGGTCGAGGCCCACGACGCCAAGGCCACGATCCGCAAGGACGGACTCGAGGTCTCGGGCGATTCAATCATGGGGCTTTTGATGTTGGCGGCGTCGCGGGGAACCTGTATTGAAGTGGAAACCAGCGGGCCCGACGCGGACCAACTCGCCGAGGCCCTGACCCGGCTTGTTGCCGACAAGTTCGGCGAAGGCTTCTGAGGTTTCCGCCTCGGTTCCGCGAAGACAGAGGCTCGGAACATTGACCGAAGCGACACGGACACAGACACAGACCACCGCCGAGGCGGAACCGGACTACGTGCCCTACGACAAGCGCAAGCTGTCGTATGCCCACACGTTCGAGAACGCCGCCCAGGCCCGGGTGATCCGGGCGCTGGAATGGGGAACGGGCAAACTGCCGCTCCTCAGGCTCATCCGGAGATTCGAAGCCTCGGGCGTTCCGCACGGGCAGGCGTTCTGGCCCAAGGCCCTCGGGGAAATGGGCATCGAGGTGACGACCCCCGCGGAGCAGTTCGCGAACATCCCGGCGACCGGGCCCGTCGTCGTGGTCGCGAATCATCCCCACGGGCTCGTGGACGGAATGATCCTCGCCGAGGTCATCGGCCGCGTACGCACCGACTACCGCATACTCACGAGATCGCTCCTGACCGAGGTGGAGGAAATCAAGTCGTTCATGATCCCGGTTCCCTTCCCGCACGAGACCGGCGCGCTGCAGAAGAACCTCAGGATGCGGGAACGGACCATGGAGCACCTGCGCGGTGGCGGCGTCGTGGCGGTGTTCCCTTCGGGTTCCGTGGCCGCGGCGGAAACCTGGTTCGGCCCGGCGATCGAAGGGGAATGGAACGCGTTCACCGCCAAGATCATCGCGCAATCCGGCGCGCGGGTGGTTCCAATCCACTTCCCTGGACAGAATTCCCGTTTGTACCAGTTCGCCAACAAAATTTCCGCGACGTTGCGGCAGGGCCTCCTGCTGCACGAGGTCGTCCACGCGCTCAACCGCCCCCAGGGTCCGATCATCGGAGCGCCGATTCCGAAGGAGGTGGTGGACACCAGGCTTGTCCACACCACGAGATTCATGGCGTGGCTCAGGGCCCACACCTTGAACCTGCCCCACGGTTCATCGGTCAACGGCGCATAAGGCCCC
>JANQKA010000663.1 GCA_028281405.1 Hasllibacter sp.
AACCTCGTGGCCGCCACCGGAATCCACGATGACGCCTTCTGGCCCGACGGAACCTCCGAATTGGACATCGACGGCACCCGCGCGACGGTCGATATCTGGGACGACATGGGCGATTTCAACTCCAAGATGGACGCCTCCCACGAGGCCGCGCTGAAGATGGCGGCCGCCGCCGGAAGCCTCGACGGAATCCGCGCCAGCATTGGCGCGGTCGGAGGCGCCTGCAGCGCCTGCCACAAGTCTTACCGGGCGCCGGAGAGCTGATGCGGCGCACCGCCCGCGCGCTGGCGATCCTGGTAATCGCCGGGGCCGCTGCGCTCTGGTTCGCCACCGAGCCGGACACTCTGCCCGCCTCGGCGATCGAAGGCATGGAGGGAGACCCCGGCCGCGGCGAACTGGTGTTCGCCGCTGCAGGTTGCGCCTCCTGCCATGCGGCGGAGGACGCGGAGGGGGAGGCAAGTCCGCTTCTGGCCGGCGGGCAGCGGTTCCCGTCGGAATTCGGCACTTTCGTCGCCCCCAACATTTCCCCCGACCCCGACCACGGAATCGGGGCTTGGACGGATATCCAGATCGTCAACGCCGTCATGCGCGGAGTCCGTCCGGACGGTTCCCACAACTATCCGGCGTTCCCGTACACCGCCTACAACAAGGCCGAGGTCCGCGACATCGTGGACCTCGTGGCCCACCTGCGCTCGCTTCCCCCGTCGGCGGAACCATCGCGGCCGCACGAAGTCGGCTTTCCCTTCAACATCCGACGGGCGGTCGGCGGGTGGAAGTTCCTATTCCTCTCGAACGAGTGGGTCGTGGACGGCGGTCTGACACCGGAGCAGGAGCGCGGGCGGTATCTTGCAGAGGCTTTGGGTCACTGCGGAGAATGCCACACGCCGCGGAACGCGCTTGGCGCGCTCAACCGTTCCGCGTGGTATTCCGGCGCTCCAAACCCGGCGGGGCGCGGGAGGATTCCCAACATCACCCCGGCGGAATTGGACTGGTCCGCCTTCGACATCGGCGAATACCTGACAACGGGCTTCACGCCCGAATTCGACACCGCCGGTGGCCACATGGCGCTGGTCGTGCAAAACATCTCGAAACTGCCCGAAAGCGACCGCGCGGCGATAGCCGCCTATCTCAAGGCGGTTCCGCCCGTCGCTTCGAACTGACGTCCGGCGGGCGCGGCCGGGCGTCAGGCGCGGCCGAGCCTTTCCAATCTCGCCCGCCTCAACCGGGCGAAATCTTCGCCAGCGTGATAGGACGACCGCGTCAAAGGCGTCGCCGAGACCATCAGGAAACCCTTGCCCCTGGCGGCTTTTTCATACGCCGCGAATTCCTCGGGCGTCACGAACCTGTCGACGCGGTGATGCTTGGGAGTCGGCTGTAGGTACTGTCCCACGGTGAGGAAATCGATGTCGGCGGCGCGCATGTCGTCCATGACCTGAAGGACCGCTTGGCGGTCCTCGCCCAAGCCGACCATCACGCCGGACTTTGTGAACATTTCCGGATCGATCTCCTTGACCCTTTGCAGAAGCCGCAGCGAGTGGAAGTACCGGGCGCCGGGACGCACCTCCGGATATAGCCCCGGCACGGTCTCCAGATTGTGGTTGAACACGTCGGGCTTCGCGGCGACGACGGTTTCCAGAGCTTCCGGTCCGCACTTCAGGAAGTCCGGCGTCAGGATCTCGATGGTCGTCCCCGGCGAACCGCGCCGGACGGCCCGGATGGTCCGCGCGAAGTGCTCCGCGCCACCGTCCTCCACGTCGTCGCGGTCGACCGACGTGATGACGACATGGTTCAGGCCGAGTTTTTTGACCGCGTCGGCGACGCGGCCCGGTTCGAACGCGTCCAGCGCGTCGGGGCGTCCCGTGGCGACGTTGCAGAAGGTGCAGCCCCGGGTGCAGATTTCTCCCATGATCATCATGGTGGCGTGGCCCTGGCTCCAGCACTCGCCGACATTGGGGCAGCCCGCCTCCTCGCACACGGTCGCCAACCCGTGCTCGCGAAGGATGTCCCGGGTTTCGAAGTAGCCCTTCGAGGTCGGGGCCTTGACCCGGATCCAATCCGGCTTCCGCGGCTGCGCGTTGTCGGCGCGGTGCGCTTTTTCCGGGTGTCGTACGTCCGGGATGGTAGGGGCGCTGAGGCGCATGGCGTTTTCCTTTCGAAGCCCCCGCAGGCTATCATCATGGAGGCTTCCACGCAATCAATTTCCGGAATCGACGGCTCCATGGCCGGGATTCCGGGAACCCGGCCCGGACGGAAACCTCCGACACGGGCGTGGACAAGCTCCGAAGACCGCCCTCGTGGGCGCGACACCCGACGTGGTTCAGCGTCCCGGCCCTTCATCCGGATCACGGCGGCGCGTCCCACGATGCCCCCGAAGATAAAAGCCCGCGCCAGCGGCGACGAAATTCAACCCGGCGGCGAGCCCTCGCCGCCGCCGGGTTGACCTTGCCTTCAATTCGCCCATCATCCCGGGGGCGAGGGCGGCCCCGGGTCGACATCATCTGCCTCACGCCCTATTCACATACAAAACAACCCGAAGCTCCACGCGGGACTCGCGGCATGGTCCGATGCAGACCCATCATTTGACGGCGGGGACGGAACGACGCGGCATCCCATGGCCACAAGGCTACGATGCAAAATTGTAGCGATCGAAGCCTGATCGGCCACCGATTGAACGCGGCCGCGAGGCGCGTCCCCGCGTGACCCGTCCAGTGGAGTGGCGGAATGAAACGCCAAGAAAATTTCGCGGAAAAGCAATACTTTCGTGCATTACTGACGGTCAACCAATCCGAATTTGGAATGCTCAACATTCCACAACGCCCTCCCGACATTATCAAATCACCACCGGATTTCCGGCCCCGCCTCGGCCCAAGGGCATTGCCGGTCCCCGACGCGCGCTCGATTCGTTTGTTTCCCCCAAGCACTCGCTGGCGCACCCATCCTCCGGGTGGACCGTCCACGTTCATTCGGGCGTCGAACCAACCCTGGTGGATGAGCAAGCTCAACGCGAAGTCGATTAACGAGGAACATTTCCCTCGAGTTTTATTCAGTCCATACTGCCCTCCTTCTCCAGGATTTCAATATAATCTTCGGCGGAAAGCGGGCATTCGACGAGTCGATGGAGATCCTTAACGGAGATCCCGCACTGTGCGGCCATCCAGGAATCAAGATTATAGCCGAGAACTTTGTACTTGCTTCCATGGCTGACATGGGTTTTGATTCCCGTTTTCACGCCATTGTAATAGAGCCAATAAGCGATGTGCT
>JANQKA010000669.1 GCA_028281405.1 Hasllibacter sp.
CAGAATTCACATGCCTTATCGATCCTGGCTCTTCGTTCCCGGCGACAGCCCCCGGAAAATCGAAAAGGCGGCCGCGTCGGAGGCCGACATTCTTATTCTGGACCTTGAGGATTCGGTGTCCCCGGACCGCAAGGCCGAGGCCAGGGAAATCACCCTGAACGCGCTGAAACGTGTCGGAGGGCCGCCCAAATGGGTCCGGGTGAACGCGCTCGACACGAACCTGACTCGGGACGACGTCGCCGCGGTTGGGAGCCACGCCAGCGGCTTGGTTCTCCCGAAATGCGGGGGGCCGGACGACCTCGCCGCGCTGGACGCGCTCTCCGGCGGCCTTCCGGTTCTCGCCATCGCCACCGAAACCGTCCGGGCGGTCCGCGCCTGTCTCTCAGCGGACTGGACCCACCCGACCCTGAGCGCGATGACCTGGGGGGCCGAGGATCTGGCCGCCGATCTCGGCGCCTCGGCCAACCGCGGCCAGGATGGCCGCCCCCTCTCGCCCTTCCGATTCGCCCGGGACGCCATGCTCTTCGCGGCGAAGGCCGCCGGCGTTCCCGCAATCGACACCGTGTTCGTCGACTTCCGGGACGAGCCCGGCCTCGTCGAAGAGGCGCGGGAGGCGGAGGCTTCGGGATTCTCCGGAAAGATGGCGATCCATCCCGCGCAGGTGGCCCCGATCAACGCCGCGTTCACGCCCGGCGGCGACGCCGTCGATTGGGCCCGGAGGGTCGTCGCAGCGATGGAGGCGGCGGGCGAAGGCGTGGCGCGGCTCGACGGGCGGATGCTCGACAGGCCTCATTTGAAGCGGGCCCGTTCGATCCTCGCCCGCGCGGGGCGCGATCGAGACGCGGAATGACCGGATCAGCCGTCACCGCCGCGATGGAGGCGGCGGGCGAAGGCGTTAACGGCTCGACGGGCGGATACTCGACCACCAAATTTGAAGCGGTCCCGTTCGATCCAGCCCGCGCGGGTCGCGATAGAGACGCGGAATGACCGGATCAGCCGACACCGCCGCGATGGAGGCGGCGGGCGAAGGCGTTAACGGCTCGACGGGCGGATACTCGACCGCCAAATTTGAAGCGGTCCCGTTCGATCCAGCCCGCGCGGGTCGCGACCGAGACGCCGAATGACCAGATCAGCCGTCCCCGCCCAGAAGGAGGCGGCGGGCGAAGGCGTGGATCGGATCAACGGGCGGATACTCGACCGCCAAATTTGAAGCGGGCCCGTTCGATCCCAGCCCGCGCGGGTCGCGATAGAGACGCGGAATGACCTGATCAGCCGTCCCCGCCCCGAAGGTGGCGGCGGGCGAAGGCGTGGACGGCTCGACGGGCGGATACTCGACCGCCACATTTGAGGCGGGCCCGTTCGATCCCCGCCCGCGCGGGTCGCGACCGAGACGCGGAATAACCGGATCAGCCGTCCCCGCCGCGATGGAGGCGGCGGGCGAAGGCGTGGAACGGCTCGACGGGCGGATACTCGACCGTCACATTTGAAGCGGGCCCATGATCCCAGCTCGCGCGGGTCGCGATAGAGACGCGGAATGACCGGATTAGCCGTCCCCGCCGCGATGGAGGCGGCGGTGAAGGCGTCGCGGCTCGATGGGCGGATACTCGATCGCCACATTTGATGCGTGCCCGTTCGATCCCAGCCCGCGCGGGTCGCGATCGAGACGCGGAATGACCGGATCAGCCGTCCCCGCCCCGATGGAGGCGGCGGGCGAAGGCGTGGAACGGCTCGACGGGCGGATACTCGACTGCCACATTTGAAGCGGGCCCGTTCGAGCCCAGCCCGCGCGGGTCGCGATAGAGACGCGGAATGACCGGATCAGCCGTCCCCGCTCCGATGGAGGCGGCGGGCGAAGGCGTGGATCGGCTCGACGGGCTGATAATCGACCGTCACATTTGAAGCGGGCCAGTTCGATCCCCCCGCGCGGGTCGCGATCAAGACGCGGAATGACCGAATCGTCGCCACCGCCACGATGAATCCGGGATTTCCGCCGGCGCTGGAAACCGCGCGGCGGGACACCCGGGTCGCCCCGGCGCGTGGCCACCACGTCGCATGTCAATGAATGGGGTTCGTTGTCATCGTCCAGTCGAAGCCGCGACATCCTCCAACACCATCCACTCCAACACCATCCACTCCGACGATGTCCGCCCTTACATCGCCGACGGTTCTGGGCTCCAAGTTTCCACGTTCTCCGGAGACCTGTCGCACGGAACGCGCCGCGGAACTTCGAACGGCCCACCGGATGCGAGCGCCGGACAAGAGGGCGGGACACGATATGATCCCGTCCCGTCCGATAATGCGCCGTCGAACAGGCCGGTCGCGAAAGGGCAAAGCCCCCGTTCGGACCCGCGGGCCCCTCCGCCGCGACAGCCGGCGCGTTTCGGGGGGCCGCCTCAGGTTAAAGTGTCACAAAATCACGACACAATGAATATTGTCGAAACACAGGTTGCCTTCTTGAAAATTTCGTGAGATTCCCGGTCTCCGAAGTCGAGCATCCGGCAAGGGAACCCGCTCCATGACGGACGAAACCTATTTCGGGCTGAGGTTTCGGCCTTCCGGCCGCGACACGCACTCGGTCACGGTAGAGACCTTGATACCGGCGCTGGAGGGACTTCAGCGAACCGCGCGCCTTGTCGCGATGATGGATTCGGATCTGGAGGTCGGGGCGCATGGCCGGATCGACCGGGAAATCAAGAAGCGGTTCCGCCTGCGCTGGACTCCCTCTTCCAAAGGAAGCTTGCACCAGCCCGTGGTTCTCGAAGGGCCGGACGGGAACAACTTCGGGTTCGACAGTCTCCGGCGGGTATCCAGCGTCACCAAATGGCTCATGTCCGCGGCCGCGAAGGGTGATGATTGTGAATTCGAGAGGCACGCCCCGAAATCCGCGTATTGGCCGCACCTCCTCTCATCGCTTGGGAAAACGTTCGGGAAGGGACGCGGGCGATGCGACCTTTCCATCGAGGAGATGGAGGGAACGGAGATCGCCCGCGGCGAATCCGTATCGAAAGGATTGGCCCTGCTAAGAAAAAGTTTGCGAGGCCGGGAGGAATCGGAACCCTTCATACTTCCAGCGGTCACGGGGTATCTCGGGAAAATTGATTTGCGAAAGTCGGAAATTTCCCTCGTTGTCCCGGGCCGGGAGCGACAACTAATTTGCGGATATTCCAATAAGCATGAAACATTAATTATTGATAACAGAAAGGATTTGATTCAGATCGAGGGAGATATTGTGGCGAACGGGGAGGAAGTTCCTCAAAGAATCGCGGAGGTTTCGCGGATTCAAGCGGTGAACACCGAAGATATTGACATGGTTGAAATCCTCCCCAAGAATTTGGAGATATTGAATGTTAAAATGCCGAGCGTTGAAGTTTTTCTGAGTGAAGACAAACAAGTGTTTCATGCCGAATACGAAGCATTCGACATCTGTCAAGTCGCCTACACGCGGGCGGAAATGTTGAATATCCTCAAATCCGAAATGGAAATCCTTTGGATGGAATACGCCTTGGAGGACGATGAGAAACTTTCGCCATGCGCGCGGGTTCTGAAGCGAAAACTGAAAAGGTCATTCCGGGAGGTGGTGCGATGACCATGAGGATGAGAGAAGTCAAGAATAGCCTCGCCAGAATGGGTTTTCAAGATGGCCGGAAAACGAAGCACGACTATTACTTCTTTTATCATGAGGGAACGAGAACCGATATCAAGACTTCCTTCAGCAATGGAAGCGGAGGAAATGTACTGGGTGATCCGTTAATCAAAAACATCGCCCGACAATGCGAATTGTCGGAAACACGATTCCGGGACTTCGTGGATCGCAAAATATCCGAGGACGGGTATATTGAAATATTGTTTATAAATGGAATGCTGCCCAATTCTTGAGGAATGTCCGATACCCGTTCATGGAATTTCGGCGATTCATCCATCAGGGGGAATTTTTCATGATCGCCCTTATTCCCGCGCCCCCGCAACAGGCATCCAACAGGAAATGGGCGGCGGATCATGAATCTGGCGGGGTATAACATTTGAGATTTCGGAGCTGCATAATTGATCCGGTCACGTCCGACTATGCGCCTCCGCACGGACAGGTCGCGAAAGGGGCAGGATCCCTGCCCGCTTCCGCGAAATCCTCCGCCGCGAATGGCCGGAGCGCTTCGGGGGGCCGCATCAGGTGAAAGTGTCGCAAAATCACGACATTATGAAAATTGTCGAAACACGGGTTGCCTTCTGGAAAATTTCGTGAGTTTCTTGGTCTCAGAAGTCGAGCATCCGGCAAGGGAACCCGCTCCATGACAGACGAAACCTATTTCGGACTGAGGTTTCGGCCGTCCGGCCGCGACACGCACTCGGTCACGGTCGAGACCCTGATACCGGCGCTGGAGGGACTTCAGCGAACCGCGCGCCTTGTCGCGATGATGGATTCGGGTCTGGAGGTCGGGACGCATGGCCGGATCGACCGGGATATCAAGGAGCGGTTCCGCCTGCGCTGGACTCCCCCCTCCAAAGGAAGCTTGCACCAGCCCGTGATTCTCGAAGGGCCGGACGGTGACAACTGCGGGTTCGACAGTCTCCGGCGGGTATCCAACGTCACCAAATGGCTCATGTCCGCGGTCGCGAAGGGTGATGATTGTGAATTCCAGAGGCACGCCCCGAATTCCACGTATTGGCCGCACCTCCTCTCATCGCTTGGGAAAACGTTCGGGAATGGGCGCGGGAGATGCGACCTTTCCATCGTGGAGAGGGAGGGAACGGAGATCGCCCGCGGCGACTCCGTATCGAAAGGATTGGCTCTGCTAAGAAAAGGTTTGCGGGGCCGGGAGGAATCGGATCCCTTCATAGTTCCAGCGGTCACGGGGCACCTAGGAAAAATTGATTTGCGAAAGTCGGAAATTTCCCTCGTTGTTCCGGGTCGGAATCGACAACTAATTTGCAAATACTCCAAAGAACACGAGCATTCCATTCTTGAGAATCCGAGGGATTTGATTCAGGTCGTGGGAATCATTGAAGCTGACAGGGAGAAAGAAATACCGCAAAGAATCACAAAGGTATCGCGGATTCAAGCGGTGAACTCGGAAGATATAGAAATGGTTGATATTCTTCCCCCGGAATTGGAGATCGTGAATATTGAAAATCCTCGTTTTGAAGTTTATCTGAGTGATGACAAGCAGGTGCTTAATGCCGATTATGAAGAATTCAACATCTGGCAAGCAGCCTACACACGGGAGGAACTGTTGGGAATCCTCAATTCCGAGATCGCCGTTCTGTGGAGGAAAATCGCCTTGGAAAGCGATGAGAAACTTTGGCCTTACGCCCAGTCACTAAAGCGAAAACTGAAAGGAACATTCCGTGAGGCCGCAAGATGACCTTGAAGATGAGAAAAGTCAAGGCAAGCCTCGCCGTGGGCCAATGCATTTCCGGTCAGTCCAACTTTGATCATTCTCATGTGCCCACGCGGGCCGGAGCCAGCGGGCGCACCTCCCCCGCCAACTTCTTTCATGTGGCCCCCGGCGTCATTGGCTTCAATGCGGCGACAACAACCTTGGGTTTCGGCGCCGAGTTCCCGCGGCTACCTTCTTCGGGGCCTTTTTCACGCACTCGAAACTCAGTGTGCCTTCCGCCATTTCCTGATTCGTGGCGCCCTCCACAGCCTTCCGTCCCGGGGCGGTCCCTCAGGCATGCTACTTTGAATCGGCGCGCCGTTCCCGGATTCTCGACGTATTCTTCATCCGTTGGAACCTCGGACGCCTCCACCGGATCCGGTTGGGCACCCGCGGTCCCC
>JANQKA010000682.1 GCA_028281405.1 Hasllibacter sp.
GCCCCCGCATCCTTGTCTCCGGTGGTTCCCGTCCGCTTGGTTTCGGCGGCCTCCGCCTCCTGGTCTCCGGAGGCCCGCGTCAGCTTGGCTTCGTCGGCCCCCGCCACCTTGTTTCCGGCGGTCCGCGTCCGCTTGGATTCGGCGGCTCCCGCCACTCTGTTTCCGGAGGCATTCGTCCGCTTGGCGACGGCTGCCCCCGCATCCTTGTCTCCGGTGGTCCGCGTCCGCTTGGGGACGGCGTTTTCCGCCTCCTTGTGTCCGATGGTCCGCGTCCGCTTGGCGACGGTGGCCACCGCTTCCTCGTCACCTGCGGCCCCCGCCACTCTGTCTCCGGTGGCCCCCGTCCAATCGACGCCCGCGGCCTCCGCAACTTTGTCTCCGGAGATCCGCGTCCGTCTGGATCCGTCGTCTCCGTCTCCGGGGGGCCGCTCCAGCATGGCGCCCTCGACACACGCGTCTTTGTTTCCGGACCCCAGCGGCCGTTTGACGTCGGTGGATTGCGGTCGCCCGGATTCCATTGTCCGGACGACGGAACCTTCCGCGGAACCATGGCCCGGGCGGCCCGTCGGATTCGTGTCCGCGCGGGAGCCGGCCAAGATCACGTCCCCGATCGAAGTTACGGAGACGCCTGTCATTTCGCGGCCACCACGGGAGCGGCGAACATCACGGCGAGCGGCCATCCATCCCGCAGGATGATCTTCGGGCCTCCGGGAGCGTTTGAAATCAGATCGGCGCCGACCGCGTCGGCGCCCGCTCCCAGTCCCGCGAATAGGGCGCGCTCCCCGTCGCGTGGTTCGCGCAACACGGTCGTTCCGTCCGCCAGCGTGACCAAGGAGCGTTCCGGTTCGGCGCGCGCGGCGGCGTAGGATCCGATGAAGGCCGCCGCCATGGCGGATCCGTAACGCTCGATGTACCGGCGATCGACGCGCGACGCGACGGAGCCTTCCGAAGTCACGCCGTCCACGGCGTGGGCGGTCACCCCCACGGTTCCGCCGTCGGGCAGGGTCATGGACGAAAACCTGATCGTCAGGCCTTCGGATGCGGCGTTGACCGAAAAGGAACCGATCAACCTCGATCCCCGGAATTCCCCAGACGTCAGTTCGACCAGGACCGGGGCTCCGGTTTGATCGGAATTCGTCGACGTCAAAGTCTCCGCGGGAATGACCGCGCCCGCCGGAATGAGGATCTCGGGATTCGCGTGCCCGTTCGTTTCGGCGCCCGCGTTGAACGCGGCCGCGGCTCCCCGGGCGTTTTCCGACCGGCGGTCGGCTGTCCCGGTGGATTTCACGGTCAGCGAAGCCCGGGCGGGGCGCGGCGCGAGCGCTCCCATCTGTTCGAGCATCGCGTCCGCGAGGGCGCTCTCCCGAAGTTCCGCTCCGCCGTCCGGCGCCGGGGCTCCGTGATTTTCGGCGGAGGTCCGGGCCCCCGGAATTTCAATGGCGGCCGGAGACGGGCCGGAATCGTGAACCTCCGCCGTTTCGGGACGGGTCGATATGTCCGCGTATCCAAAGGAGGAACCGGACTCCGGAATCCCGATGGGTTGAGGAACGCGTTCGGGGGTCGGAATGAAGGTGCGCCCCTCCGAGGCCGCCAATTCCGCGGCATGGTCGTTCGAC
>JANQKA010000766.1 GCA_028281405.1 Hasllibacter sp.
GCACACCGGTAGAATTACCGGGCAGTACACGGGTTACACGGGCCTGGGATGGCACACGGACGCCGCAAATGTGAACATCAAAATTGAGGCCACGGACCCCTGGGGAGAACCCGCGGTTCGATACTTGACAATCAATTTGAACAGAACGCATAGAATCCGGGAGGCGAATGGTTCTGACGAAGACGATATTGTGGTAGGATCGGATATAAACAATGATGGCAATTTCGGAAGGCCTCCTTTGACCGGTGGCGGCGGGAACGATGTTCTCTTTGGATTCGGCGGGACTGATCGTATCCATGGTGGCACGGGGGATGACACGCTTGTGGGAGGAGAAGGTCAAGACTGGTTGATCGGCGGTAAGGGGGACGATATAGTATTTGGCGGAACCGGACTGTCCGCCGATTCGGACAGTGAAGTTGATACGGCATTGTTTCACGGGGTGGCGGCCGGCTATCACGTCTCGGCTGATCGGAGGAATTTCGGGGCAATGAGGGATTCGGTTCGGATTACAGTGGAGGACGTGGACCCTGACAATGGTGACGAAGGAACGGACCAAGCCTATGACGTTGACGCTATTAGTTTCGGGTTCGATGGACCCACCTTTTACACCGAATTATTCTATATTTTGGAGGTGGCCGAGGTTGATGAAAGTGATTATTCTGTCCAAGGGAACGCCATCATAGTGGGAACGAATGGTGCGGATATTAATATCCGCGGATACCATGGGATTGATTACATTTTCGGATTCGATGGAGACGACACTATCGACGGCGGCGAGCAAGGCGACAAGATCACCGGCGGCGGTGGAAACGACACCATTGACGGCGGAAGCGGCACGGACATCGCGATATTCCGTGGCGTCCGAAGCGATTACACGATCACCGAAATGAGACAGTCCGGCGGTACCAGCGAGTATGAAGTCGAGGATGACGCTCCCGGCGCTCACGGCGACGATGGCATCGACACGCTTAGGAACATCGAGACTCTGCGGTTCATGGCCGAAGATGTTCCCGACCGCGAGACGGCGGTCGTAGATTTGCTCCCGGACGGAATTGTCGGAACCGCTGAGAGTGAAACGATCGAGGGAGGGGACGGGAACAACAAACTCAGCGGCGGCGGCGGAAGCGATGTGATAACCGGCGGCGGCGGAAGCGACACCATTAATGGTGGAACCGGTCGGGATATCGCGGTGTTCCGCGGCGTCCGAAGGGATTACACGATCACCGAATTCAGACATACCGGTGGCTCTCATTCGTATGAGATCGTGGATGACGAACCGAACATCCACGGCGACGATGACACCGACAGGCTTTCGAATATCGAGATTCTGCGGTTCATGGCCGGAGCTGGCCGCAACCGGGAAATCGCGGTCGGGAATTTAAGGCCGGAAAAAATTGTCGGAACCGCGGAGGACGACACGATCGGGGGCGATTCCGGAAACAACGAATTCACCGGAGGCGGAGGAAACGACGATATCACCGGCGGCGGGGGAGCGGATGTCGCGGTGTTCTCGGGGCTTCGCAAGGACTACACTTTCAGGGAGTATCTGCAACCAAGCGGCGTGGAAAGCCGATTCGCGATAGTGGACAAGAACAAAAGCGCGCACGGCGACGACGGCACCGACACATTGCGCGGCATCGGGACGGTGCGTTTCATGGCCGAGGATGTTTCAAGTCGAGACTATTTGGTTCGGGATTTGATGCGGGACGAATTTATCGGAACCAATGGACGTGACACGATCTCCGGAGGGGATGGGAGGAATTTAATCCGTGGCGGCGGGGGACACGACGACATCGACGGCGCTGGGGGCGGCGACACCTTGCATGGAGAAAGGGGGGACGATGTGATTACGGGCGGCCCGGGAGCGGATAACATATCCGGAGGAGAGGGGAGGGACATTGTGATTTTTGCCGGATTGCGCCAACACTACGAATTCGAGGAGACCCGGCGACCGGGCAACGCGGAGAGTCTGTATTTAGTGAGGGACCTTGAAAAGGATGCGCATGGTGACGACGGCGCTGACTTTCTGGACGGTGTCGAAATTCTGCGGTTCATGGCGGAAGATGAGCCCGACCGCGATATTGCGATTGGGGATTTGACGTTTGTCAGGATATTCGGAACCGGCGGGGACGATACAATCCGAGGTGGGGATGGATCTCAGTTTTTGTGGGGAGGCAATGGCGTGGACAATATCTTCGGAGAGGAGGG
>JANQKA010000726.1 GCA_028281405.1 Hasllibacter sp.
AGTTCCCCGCCGATGATCGTATCATCGCCTCCGCCCGCGTCGATGGCGTTGACGCCGTCCCGGCCCCTGAGGGTTTCGCCACCGTCGCCACCGGAGAGCATCGTGCCGTCATCCGACAGATTTCCTCCGGAGCCTCTCCCCCCGGCCGCGGCCGTGCCCCCGCCGCCTCCACCGCCGCCGCATCCAGCCAGTGGGCCGAGCGCAGCCGCGGCGCCCGCGGACATCCCGAAAAAAGAGCGCCGCTTGGAGCCGTGACCCCTGAAATTCAAGGGTGGAATGAATCTGTCCCGCATGTCGTTCCCCATATTTCCGCGCTTCGCGCCTACGCCACAGTTCATTCCAATCCAGCCAACAAGCGCGCCCCACCTTTCCCGGGCATTTCGGTCAAAGCGGCTGCGGCGCAGCGCATGCGATTTCACCATGTGTCTACCACATCCGCGCCGCATGTTCAAGCTAAAACGGCATCCGGAACGCGCCGCTCACCTCGACCGCGCCGACCGGGACGATCTCGCTCCACGCCGGCGACGTTTCATCGGGATTTGAACCGGTGTTCGCCCACGCCCACAATCGCAAGGCACTCCAACCCGATTGATCCCGCTCCGAGAAGGAGGTCGTGGAGCACATGATCCGGCTTTGGCGCGACCCGCGCGGCGACGAGGACCTGCCCGAGATTTCGTTAGCGCTCAGACGCCGGAGCCACAGTCCCAAGTCCGGATGCGGGCGGAGGCGCGGAATTGGGTTGATTCGTCGATTCCAATACGATCAACATGCCGCAGACGATTGGCTTCGACGACTTCAAGAATGTCCACATGCTGGCGTGGTACACTGGAGGCGGAGGCCGCACGACCTACCGCCTCAACCGCGTGACCGGCGGCGTGCCGGCCGCCGCGGAAGACGGCTCCCCGCCGAAAGAGACCGCCGGGCGGGACAATGGGTCCACGGACGGCAAGGTCACTCCCCTCATCCCGGTCGACGGGGAACCCGTCGTGACCGACAGGAACGTCGTGCGCATGACCGTTCCTGGACCGCCCGAAGTCCCCGGAGGGAACCACCTGCAAGGTGAAGTGGCCCAACACCGAGCACGCGATGTACGTCATGATCGACGACATCGTCCTGTCGGGACGGTTCGCGCCATTCGAGATGTTCATCAACTCCAAGAACATGGAGCATTTCGCGTGGACCGTGTCGTTGACGCGCATGATCTCTGCCGTGTTCCGGCGCGGCGGCGACGTGCTCGCGCACGATCGTCACCTTCTATTCTTCCTTGAAACGCAACTTCCTCATCGCTGGTCACCTCTTGGTTGAGTGATTTCTGTGAGAAGACAAAGCTGAATCATCCAGAATTCGCAGCATATGTCAAACCAGCTGCGATATGCGAAATTTGTTTTGGGCCGTGATCTTTTGGTTCTAACATGGGAGGGCAGGGCGCGAATTTCTATGAATGTTACTTCCGTTGCCCGTCAGGATCCGATGTTCCGGAACTTTCGATACCACGCGTGTCGGAGGCTTCCCGTTCCAATTCATATGCGAAGATGCCGTCTTACCCAGCTCTCCAATGCTCCCCAAAAATTTTACGTAGAACATGCTCCCTCTCCCCGTTCGCGACAAACTTATACCGTGATAGATGTGGAAGAACAACGAGAA
>JANQKA010000751.1 GCA_028281405.1 Hasllibacter sp.
AAGAATGATGACGCCGGATATACTCGACACAAGGCCGAAATTTTATTTCAGCTCGGTGAAATCGCCGGGAATCTCGATGCGATGGCCACCGGCAACATCGGCATTGTCAAAATAATTCTCCGACGCGATGCTTTGGCCAAGAGTCACCGGCCATTCAAGGCGTTGTTCACGCCGCGGCTCACACCGGTGGTTGGCGGTGGAGACTTGGGTGAAATTTTTGTCGAAGCACGCCCGGAGGCGCTTCGCCAAATTCAAGCCGTCGTGCGTAATGGGGAGGATCAAACGAGAATGAAGCGCGATAAAACGGGGCGGAACATTCCAAACCCAAGCACGGTTCGGCGCGAAACGGGCGCAATAGAGCGCATCGAATTATTTGGAACGGAGGACCGGAGCAGATTTTCGGGCAATGAATTGCTCGCTTTGTTGAAGAATCCAATGAGTGGAGGGGCCTATCACGTCGAGTTGTTCGATGTTCCACCTCCGCGGAATCAGTGGGATGGCGTCGAGGAACGAAAACGCATTCTATATGAATCCTTTGTTGAAGGCATTCGAAAAATTGGGCCGGGTACAGTGGTAAATATCTGGGCACTTGATGGCCCGGGTCATGGCAGGATTTCCATCAGACTTGAAAAATCTTCATCTCCACCGGAGTTTTTCTTCGAGGAAGTGGCCAGGTCACGCCGATCCAAGCGTGAAGTTTCTCCAATCGACCCGGATATCGAGCGTCACAAAAAGCTGCTGTTCTTTTTGGATGATCACCCGTTGGTGCGCCGCGTGGAACTGCCGCCGATAATCACTCGCGCGTAGGCATTTTCGGGACTCCCGACGCCTGGATCGGGGCTGGGCCCGAACCTCCCACCATCAAAGCCATTCCGCGCCGGATAGTGGATTTATTAATCCATCATTGGGCGTTGCCGCCGTTCGATTTATGTGTACCGTCAACCCAAGATGGCAAAGCGCCCTGGAATGGATCCCTTTCAAATACTAGATCCACATCGGTCGAGGAAATCCAGAGTCATCGCTCCATCGGATTGGAAACGATGGTGAAGGGAGAAAGTCAATGCCCGCCTTCTTCTCCGTCGTCTTTCAGTCGAGGCAACGCCGCCCACCATGATGCGTTTGGCTCCGGGAGCCTGCTTGTCCCGGCAATGGTCCATGGCCAGGCTTCGCGCGAATGTCATGTGATTCGCCGAACGGAGTCAATCCGCCGCCGCCGGCCGCGCCGCCACTCAAGCGACATGGGAATAGTCCCCCGTTGGTTCCGTATCCAATCCCTTGGGTCCAACACGTCGAATCACCGCGCCGCCAACCGGACTGTGTGAAATCGATGTCCGAACAGCCGAGACGCCCATCCCCATGTTCCGCCGATGTGCGGGCCGCGTCCAAACTCCATGATGAGATGGGTGGCGTAAACGGATGACCCGCGCGATACATTGTATTCGGAATACTTCGACATTGAAGCCTGAATCCCATTCATTTCGGATAATTCATGGATAATGCACGGTCGGGCGCGAAATCATCGGTCGGGAATCCGCGTTCGTCGGAAGTCATTGGCGCGGCGTTCTCCGGGCCACGGCCATGTCGCGCGCGAGTCGGAGCGCGGCGATGAGCGAGGACGGGTCCGCGGTCCCGCGCCCGGCGATATCCAACGCCGTTCCATGGTCCGGAGACGTGCGGACGAATGGCAGACCGAGCGTGATGTTCACGCCCTCCGCGAAATCCACCGTCTTGATCGGAATGAGCGCTTGATCATGATACATGCAGACCGCCGCGTCGTATCCGGCGCGGGCGGCGGCGTGAAACATCGTGTCGGCCGACAAGGGGCCGGCGAGTTCAAAGCCTTCCTCCCGCAGGACGTCCAGCGTCGGAGAAATTACTTCGATCTCCTCCCTTCCCATCGCGCCGCCTTCGCCCGCGTGGGGGTTGAGGCCCGCCACCGCGAGTCGGGGCGTCCGCACGCCGAAGTCGTGGACAAGGGAATCGCGCGTGACGCGGATCGCGCCTTCGATCAGCGCCGGCGTCAAAAGCCGAGGGACGTTCGCGAGGGGCTCGTGAACGGTGACGGGCACCACGCGCAATCCCGGACAAGCCAGCATCATGACCGCCCGTTCCACGCCGGCGATTTGCGCCAGGAATTCCGTGTGGCCGGGATGGGCGAAGCCGGCCCCGTCCCGCAAAGCCTTTTTGTTGATGGGGTTGGTGCAGACCGCGTCGACCTCGCCCGATCCAGCGAGAGCGGCAGCCAGGTCGATGGATTCGACCACGAGGGGAGCGTTGGCCGGATTGATTTCGCCGGGTCGCGCGGGCGCGCC
>JANQKA010000783.1 GCA_028281405.1 Hasllibacter sp.
AGCGAAATTGTTTCCAATCGTTTAAATACTGGATTTATAATTGAGGATGAGCCGGATGTGGACGGTTTTTTGAAATTTTCGTTGAGTGTGCAAAACCGACGAAAATCCCGCGCGGGTTACGCGTTTGCGCACCACTTTGAAGAGATATTGAAGGTGCATGATATCCGGTACGCCCGAGAGGCGACCACGGAAAAACGGAATGCCGCCGACTTTCTGTTTCCCGGGGAGGAGGAATACGCGGACCAAGGATTTCCCGCTAATGATCTTTTCATTCTTGGCCTCAAGACCACTTGCAAGGAGAGGTGGCGACAAGTTCTAGCCGAAGCGGATCGAATTTCAAAGAAGCATCTTCTCACATTGGAACCGGCTATATCACCAATGCAAACGGAGGAGATGCGTAAATACAATTTGCAGTTGGTTTTGCCGAAGTCCCTTCACGACACCTACCAACCGGATCAGAAATCTTGGTTGATGGATGTTGGTGATTTCTTGGATTTAGTCCGGAGCTCGAGTTAGACGGCCTTCATCGCCACCTTTCACCGAAGGGGTTCTTGGAATACCGTCGTTTCCATGTAGTCTTTCAGGCGCATACGTGACGGTATCGATTTAGGTATGGAATCAAACCAAGATCACGCCAGTAACCGACGGTCAATGCGAATTGGACGCCGCTTGCCTTTCTTTGACGAGATTTAGGAAACTTTCGACATCCATGAGCCATGACCGATGCTGTGGTTTGTATGAATTATGTATTGACCGTGGCACGACAAGTTGAAGTTTATGCATTCGCATTTCTTCCGCCTGCGCATCGGATATGCTGGCTTGAAGTGTCAGCAAGTGCTTTTCCTCGATTTTATTGGCTTCGGTCAATATTTGCCGCCAACGATCCTTGAAAGTTGTTTTAAGTCCAAGCATTGTCAATAGCTTTGTATCAAATGCTGGGTCGTGGTACTCCGATTGCCCAGGAAACAAGAAGTCGGGAGCCTTCTTTTTTTCGGTGTGGGCATCGGAGGTGTATTTAACGTTGTGCGCGTTCAAGATTTCAGAGAAATGGTGATGGAATGACAATCCCGCTCTGGATTTGCGGCGATTAAGAACTTCCTTGAATAATGAGGAAAGTCCATCCACATCCACAAGCAGTTTCTCATCGGTCATGAATTCCTTATTCAAGCGTTCCGTCACGTATATTTTTTCGTGATGGCGAAAAAACATTAGTTCGTAATCCATCCATGCGACCAAGGCCTCGTCGGGGGCATTTATTGGATCCACTTCCCCATGAAATTCCCGTGCGAATTGGGAAAAAATATCGGTTTTGGGAAATTCCAAACCGAATCTATTTTTTAATTCTCCATAAGCGGCCGGTTCCGGGAATTCAATTTTGATTCCGAGATCATCCAGGATCGCGCGCGCGGCGAACCCAAGTTGCACACTGCCATCTTTCACCAAAATTTTCGCATCCACGGCGTCGTCCAGCGGGTCGAGTCCAAACAGCCACAGTAGTTGACGGGCGACCGTTGTCCCGGCCGGGCAAATCATGACCAGAAGAGTATCCCTCCTTGTTCTCGCGACTACGAGCAAATCGCCCTCGTTCGCATTGTGCACCACAGGGTCCGCTTCGGCCGAATAGTACAGCTGATACTCCGCCGGTCTGACCGCGCCGCCGCGGCGGACGTCGCTCCAAGTGCAGGTTGAATTCAGACTTGCCGGTTCACCGGTCTCATCGTCATCAAGCCAATAGAAGGTAGCGTCGAACAGCATTCTCTCCGACGACTCCCCGAGAAATCGCCGGAAGGCGTTGATGCCTTGAAAGGCGTGTTGATTCGAACGCGCCGTGTCAATCTCGACCGCGGTGAGATACTTGGCGCCCGCGCCTTCAAAGTGATCCGCGATGATGCCGAATTTCATTCGTGCCTCCCTGAATTCCAGTTTTCCATTTCGCACGCCCAAGCGCAAGTGGACAGTTAGTCTGTGCGGAACCAGCGCTTGGGAGCGATACGTGCTGCCGCGTGGCGCCGCCGATCGAAAGCCGGCGACGACCGCGTTTTGCGATCTTCGCACGCCGCTCGTTCGGGGGCATGTCGTCTCCCAAGAGTTGGATGCGAGTCGTGAATTTGCCGAACCAATTTGGTCGTCCCGCGTCCAGTTTTACCACTCCCTCGCTGGGCCACCGCCGGATTGCGCGAATCCGCGCTGAGCCCGGGTTCGGCCACTCGCCCGTCGGGACATCCCATGCCGTGCCAATGATGGAGCGGGCCTGACCAGTGGGGCGGAGGGAGGCGAAGGGAAACAGAGCGGCTTCACCCCCCGCGAATGCATCGCGGGTGGTGTTTCTCCGCTCGGCTTCGGATGTCGGCTCGCCATGGGTGGGGATGTTCGCGGAGTTAGGCAACGGTTTGAACCTCTCGAACGACGCGCCTTGTCATCGCATCGGGTATGATGTGTGGTCGCATGTGTCGGGCCACGGCCTCGACGACGGGAACCACGACCGCATTGCCGAACTGCTTGTATGCCTGGGTATCGGAAACCGGGATGTTGAAGCGCTCGCCCCCGCGCTTTTCGAATCCCATGAGGCGCGCGCACTCCCGGGGAGTCAGGCGGCGCGGGTTTTTGCCGCCGCGCTGCTTCACCAAGATTTCCGATCCATCCTTGTAGTATCGGGCAGAGAGCGTCCGGGCGACGTCTCCTTTCCCGACAAGTCCAAAACCGAAACCGTTGCCCTTGGCGCGGTGTCTGGCGGCATAGTCCTGAAGGTAGCCCCATAGATGATCGGTGAGGGTGAATTTCTCGATCACCTTGGCTTTGGCGCCGTTCGTGTAGCCTTCCTCCGGGGATTCGGACCCATTTTCCGGATGAAGGATGCTCCCGAGCTTCGGTCCCGACAGAGGATCCGGCACATTCAACCCTTCCAGATCGAATTCGTCGGTGTCCCTGAAGCCCACAATGAAGATTCGCTCGCGATGCTGGGGAACGAAGCCCTTCGCATCGATTACCCGGGTGTTTATGTTGTAACCAAGATCTTCCGCGAGCACCCGGCGGATCACCTCGAAAGTCCTTCCCCGGTCATGGCTCAGAAGATTTTTGACGTTTTCGAGGAGGAACGCCTTCGGGCGATGGTGCTCGATGATGCGTGCGACATCGAAGAAGAGAGTGCCCTGAGCGTCGCAGAGGAAGCCATGTCGCTGTCCTAGGGCGTTCTTCTTCGTGACGCCCGCTATGGAGAAGGGTTGGCAGGGGAATCCGGCCAATAGAACATCGTGTTCCGGAATCTCCTCGGCGTGGAACTCGGTGATGTCCCCGGCAACCTCGTGATCGCAGGCATGGTTGGCTTGGTAGGTCTGGACGGAGTGCTTGTTCCACTCCGAGGTGAACACGCATTTCCCACCAATCGGCTCGAAGCCTCTCCGTAGCCCGCCGATCCCGGCGAACAGGTCGATGAAGGTGAAGGATCCGGCCGACCCGATGGGATCGGCCGGTCGGCGGAGGCCGCCGGGTGAACGCGCGTCCTCAGCGGACGTTCCAAGGGATCGGATTTGTCCGCCCTTGGGGAGCGGGACGACGCGCCCGCGCCGCGTGGGGATTTCGGGATCCGTCTCCCGCGCCCTTGCTGTGATGGTCGATAGATCGTTCATTGTGCGTCGCTCCGCGTCCTTGCGAATCACCGTATGGCGTACCCCGAGGGGCGCATCAATGGGGCAAATCATAAACACCAGAAGAACATGTAACAATATCCTGGGTTTTTTCGAGGGTTGCCGACCAGATAGGCGTGGCGGCGAGTATTCCGAGGTGCCCGGTCGAATCGGAACCGCCCGCGTGCGGTCGGTCGAGGTTCCGGCACGGCGGACGTCGCGGCGATCTTCTCTTTTGAGTCACTTGCCCGCACGGCGAAGTGGGCGAAGCGGTGTCGTTGGGGGCGGCGTCCGATCTTGCGGTCGATCGGATCGCGATGCTCAGAACACGACCACCGAACGGATCGATTCTCCCGCGTGCATGAGGTCGAAGCCCTTGTTGATGTCGTCGAGGCTCAGGGTGTGGGTGATCATCGGGTCGATCTCGATCTTGCCTTCCATGTACCAGTCGACGATTTTCGGCACGTCGGTTCGACCGCGCGCGCCGCCGAACGCGGTGCCGCGCCAGACGCGGCCTGTCACCAGCTGAAATGGGCGGGTGGAAATCTCCGCGCCTGCGGGGGCCACGCCGATGATGATCGATTCGCCCCAGCCCTTGTGCGCGCATTCGAGGGCGGTTCGCATCACGTCGACGTTGCCGGTGGCGTCGAAGGAGTAGTCGGCGCCGCCTTTCGTGAGGTCGACGAGGTGCGGCGCCAGAGCGCCTCCAACCTCCTTGGGGTTGACGAAATCGGTCATGCCGAACCGTTCCGCCATCGCCTTCTTGTCCGGATTGATGTCGACGCCGACGATCTGGTCCGCTCCTGCGAGCCGCAATCCCTGGATCACGTTGAGGCCGATTCCGCCGAGCCCGAACACCACGGCGCGGGAACCGATCTCCACCTTGGCGGTGTTCATCACCGCTCCGATGCCGGTGGTGACGCCGCACCCGATGTAGCAGATCTTGTCGAAGGGCGCGTCATCGCGGACCTTGGCGAGCGCGATCTCGGGCAGGACGGTGTGGTTGGAGAAGGTCGAGCACCCCATGTAGTGGAGGATTTCACCGCCGTCGGGGGATGTGAAGCGCGAGGTGCCATCGGGCATTTTCCCCTGGCCCTGCGTCGCGCGGATGGCTTGGCAGAGGTTGGTCTTGGGGTTGAGGCAGTATTCGCACTCCCGGCACTCGGGGGTGTAGAGCGGAATCACATGGTCGCCCGGCTTGAGAGAGGTCACGCCCTCGCCCGTCTCGACGACGACGCCCGCGCCTTCGTGCCCGAGGATGGCGGGGAACAGTCCCTCCGGGTCGGCGCCGGACAGGGTGAACTCGTCGGTGTGGCAGATGCCGGTGGCCTTGATCTCCACCATGACCTCTCCGGCGCGGGGGCCGTCGAGGTTCACCTCCATGATTTCGAG
>JANQKA010000021.1 GCA_028281405.1 Hasllibacter sp.
GTCCAGGACGTCGAAAAATCCCGGACGGAAAATTTGACCGTGGGCGGGATCCTTGCCGATGAGTTCGATTTCCCGTTCCTGAGGCCGTCCAAGGCCTCGATTGCTCTAAATAGCGGAGTGCGCACGGGATGCAGTTTGGCGTTCAATTCAAGGTCTCTGAGTGCTGGATGATCACCCGATACCAAACACGTAAGAACGCGCCGAGCCGACATGACTTCGGGGCGTGTCGGTCGTCAGCCACTGGTGTCGCGTGACCAGTATATAGCGTCCAACATGGCTGCCCGACACCGCCAAACGCGTCGCTCCTTGCCCCGGGGAGGTTTCGGGGAGTTCCACCATATCGTTTTTTGAATTCGTTCGATCACTTCAGGCCAGTAATTGTCGAGATTGACATTATTCGGAATGCCGTATGCCTCGCAGAAAGATTCTTTGTTCTCCTTGTTGAGACACACGAAGTAGTCAGGGCGCTTCATGGCCAGCAGCCTTGTTGCGGTGCCCATTGGATTTCCCCTTGGCTTCGTCCGGAATTTATTTATGAACGCGTTAAAGTCCTTCCGGACGATCGGGCCCTTGAGCGGGATGTGATCAAACGCATCAGATATCCTCGAATCGTTATCATTTATCCTTTTCGTAAATTTTCCACTTCCAAACATTCCCCCGAAGTTCCGCCAATCAGGTTCGTCCTGCCCGGACTCGCGAATCGTCCCCGCGATCCTTCTCCTACCACCTTTATCAATGTCGGAGAACCGATCATGTTCACTAAACAACCTCTGGGCACTTTCCAGAACATCGAGCATTTCATCCAGATTAGTGCAATAGTCGTGTCGCCGCTCCGCCCCGTGTTTCACATCGAGATAGAACTGTTCCCATCCCCCGCTGAGTATTAGAGACGGGTCCGTTCCGGTCAGCACGCTCGAGGAAGTCTCCTCGGGATTAAAACCCTTCCGATACTTTTCAATTTGCTCCTGAGTAAGAGTATCTCCGAAGTCTCGACATCTATCCAACGCCTCGATGATCTTCTTGCGTGTTTCTTCGGCGTCCGCGTCGTCCTGGTTGATGAGCACGGCCGCCTCGGAATTACTGCTGAACGCCGACTTAGTGAAGTTGGCGCTGCCAACGACGCAATCCCAGTTGCCATCTCCGTGCTCGAAATAGTATACCTTTGGATGGAACACACCGCCCAAATTGGTAACGAATCCCACGTTTGGGCGCCCGTTGAATTCGGAGATGAATTCAGGATCGGTTAGATTGAAGTCTGTTCCGACGGTTAACTGTTCGATCTTCCCCCAATTTTCCTCGAGCGGCACGAATTCCAGTGCGCTTTTTTTGGCCCAAGCCACCGCCCATCGGGCGCTCTCGCAGGTCCTCAATAGCTCCTTCACCGCGGAAGTGATTTCGCTGTTCCACAGGAATTTCATGGCGTTCGCCTCCTGAATTTGGTCGCCTTCGCGACAGGGTCATGCTCTCTTTGGTCCAGTTCGGGTCCGGGCGAGGAAACACCCGAGTCCGATCTGGTCATGTGATTGCGATGGCGGTGGAAGTCGAAGTGGTCACCGTCGATGGTCGGCGGAGTCAACTCCTCGAAGTTGTCCGTCTCATGTGGGCGGCCGTAACCGTCGTCGCAATCTTCCGGCTCGGTGGCTTCATCCGTGTTGGCCCGGTCGTTGCCCACCAAATCCATCTCGGCAGTGGAGTTGCCGCGAATGTTGTTCACGGCGCCAACGGTCGCGACGTTCGTTCCGTCGGAGTCGCCGAACCGCAATTTCTCAATGTTCGACAGGGTGTCAGCACCCTCGGAAGTGTCTCTGGTCGCCGAGTCGACCACCGAGTCTGTCAAGGACGTCGCGCCACGCACCCGCGCGACCGTGCAGGTCGTCCGCGCCCCGGTGAATACGGCGACGTCGTCTCCCGTGCCATCGTTGATCGTGTCGACTCCCAAGCCTCCGGTGACCGCCTGTGCGCGGGAACCAGTGTTGCCCGTGTCGTCGCCCGCACCGGCGTCAACCTTCATGTGCGCATCCACGCGGCTGACGAGGTTGTGGGTGTCGCCGCCGGAACCGCCAGTAAATGTGCTGTTGTCGGTCGGGGTGGTTTCACCGCCGCCGCCGATGTCGTCTCCGCACCGCGCCAAGGCGCCGAGCTCCGCCTCGGCTACCTCCGCCAATCCGAAGGATGAACGCCTCCTGAAGCTCCCGCGGTTCGCTGAGAGGGGGAATTCGTCGCGCATTTCGATCCCCGTCATCTTTCCGTTGGGGCGCTTCGGCCCATCGTGATCTGTTCCGTCGGCCAAACCATTCGCCGCGCTTCGGCTCTCACGCTCGGAAACGCGGTCGGACAGAATGCCGACATGTTCGTGTGTCTGGTCCCTGCCGGGTAGGTTCGCCGCCCATGTGCGGCAAGCAATGTTCTCAACAGATGTCCGGCGGAAGCAAACAATTTTTTCCCTGTATAATAAGGGTCATCGCGCCTTCGGCGAAAAAAAAATAGCGATTCTGATGATGAAAAATCGTCGATGTGGAGGCGGGTCGATGTGATTCGCGAATCATGCCGCCGGGGTGATTCGATTGGCACGGAAACTCCAATTCACCCGCCCGGCCGCCACCGCCGAACCGCCCGCCGGGAGGCTCTGGACTACTGTCGCCCAGTGGCGGCGATTCGGAGGGCGGCTTCGGAAAGCGTGGTTGAACCCGCGCCCGGACGGAACGGAAGCGCGTCCACATCGCGGGAGATGGTCACGGCGAAACACACCGATCCGTGGAACCGTTTGCCGCCCAGTCCACCCGGCGGCGCACCGGACGGTCCCGCATTCACGAATCTCCGACGCGTGCAGGCCAGTTCAAGCGCATCTCCGCCAAGGCCGTCCTTCGTAAGACAGGCTTCAGCCGTCGCGCTTTCCGGATCGCCGCGCCAGGAAAGCATGGGTGCGCCTCGGCGACAACGATGGACCCCTCGGCGGGAACGCGGATGGACGCCGCGGAGACGGGCCGCCTGTCGTCCCACTAGATCGGCGGAGCTCCCGCGCCATCCACGGATGCCGACCGCCCGAACGTCTCAGTGGAAAGGCGAAAGAACCGCCTTGGGTCGAAGCCCCATGAAGATCGAGCGCCCCGCCTCCACGCCACCCGTCCCCGTCAAGGCCGTCATGATATCCCAGCCGGAAAATTTGACTGTGGGCGGGATCCTTGCCGATGGCTCGTTCTTGCGGATAGCTTTGGATGTTTCTTCGGCGGGACCTGACCGACGGGAGCCGCACCGCTTTGAAGCCAGGCACCCATCAGGTGAATTCGCTTCGCGGTCGGCCACCGATGATCGACATCGGGTTCCGCTCGCCCGGCCCTGTCCCGCCGACGCGCTTTACCCTCCCGGGCCGACCGCACACACGGCCCGGTTCACTGTCAACCATTTCGGAGTCCGGAATGCGGCGGTACTACCTTCATTCCGAGCCGTCAGTCATCGTCAGCGGACCCCGAACCCGCGGCGTGCACGCGAGAATGGCGCGTCCCACTCGCGTCGGTCATCGTCGGCGGCCCCCGAACACGCAAGCGCGGGTTTCGGGAGGCATACTGGAGGGCGCCGCGCCCCCTGGCCTCCTGATCGAGAATCGCCTCCGTGGCTCGGCCACGATGCCGCGCGGGAGGGCGTTGTTTGATAATTAGATGCACTTTTTGCCTGATTATTGGCATTTTGCCTCACGATTCGGCATTCCAATCCAGACGTTCATGTTTAGAATCAAGCAGAGAATTGCGAACTCCACAACCTGATTTTCGAATTTGCGCGCCGAGAGTCTCTCCTTGATTCGCTTCATTCGGGACATCACTGTCTCGACCAGGCTCCTGAGGTGGTATTCTGTCTGCTCGAGCCAAGCTTCAACACCTTCGGTTTGGATTATTCGCAGGTCTCTGTTTCGGGCTTGAACGCCGGGACATGCCGAGTTCTCCGAAATCACGGCATTCTTGGGAAGAGAAATACA
>JANQKA010000047.1 GCA_028281405.1 Hasllibacter sp.
GGATCTTCCCGGTGAATTCATTCAGCATGACTTCAGAATGCGTGATTCCGCGGCCGGAGGTCAAGGGTTTCGGGCTTCGCGGGGGCGCCCGCAGGATTGTGGCCTCGCAACCGGGGGCGGTTGAACGCCATGGGCAATTCCGTGGTCGAAACGGCGTTCGCGCCCGCGGAAAGGCCGGGAAACGGAAAGGCCGCGGCGAATGGATCGGTTCGGGTCGGCCCGCCCTTGGAAACGCCAAACCGGCGAGCGCACCGCTGGACGCGCAGCCTTGGGTCTTACATTCCGCGGAAGCGCCGGATGTCCGCCATGGAGCATCCGCGTCGAAAATCCGGCTCCCGACGCCCTCGGCGGCGGCGAATTCGTTTGCGGGGCGATGGTTCGAACTTTCCAGTGGCGGGCGACAGTGGAAACGCCCCGGGGAGTCGCCATCGGGTGTCGAATGTGCCCCGGACCCGCGCGCTCATCGACCCGCCGAGCCGCGAACCTCCTCCGCCGGACGTTCGTCCATGGTTCAACGACGGAACCCACGGATGCCCGCGCCGGAGCATCCGCGAAGACCTCGATCCCCGGTTCCGGGGGATCCCGGATTCGGGATGGGCACAATGGTTCGAACGGTCCCGGATCCGTGCGCCTTTGGAAGCGCCAACAGGGGGAGTCGCCATCCGGGTGTCGAATTCTCCCCGGAGCCGCGCGCTCATCGACCCGCAGAACCGCGAACCTCCTCCGCCGGACGTTCGTCCCCGGTTCACCGACGGAACCCACGGATGCCCGCGCCGGAGCATCCGCGAAATCCTCGATTCCCGGTTCCGGGGAACTCGGAATCGGGACGGGCACAATGGTGTCGAACGGACCCTGGTCAGTGCGCCATTGGAATCGCCAACCGACGAGCATCCTCGCCGGACGCCCCGCCATGGTTCCACCGGTGGAACCTCCGAACGACCCGCGCCGGAGCATTCGCGTCAATTCCCGGTTTCCGGGCCAGCCGGGTCTCCCAAGCGGGAACCGGCGCGATGGTATCGAACTGACCCGGAGACGAGTGCCTATTAACGCCAGCCGACGAGCATCCTCTTCCGGGGGGCTCACGGGCCCACCAATGAAACCTCCGGATGATCACACCGAATCTTCCGCGTCGAATCCTGGTAATCGGGCCAAGTGGAGAGCCGTAGCGGGAAACGACTCGATGGTTCGAGCGGTTCCGGGGGTGATTCCGCCAGAATCCCCGCGAAGAGCGGAGCCATGCGCGCCACGCCACCGGGTCCGGGCGGGGCGGCAGGCTAGCCGAAGACCGGGCGTCCACGGTTCGGGGGATGTGGATACGCCGCCGCTCCGCCTCGGTCGCGAAATCGTGAACGCCCACCGACTTCCCCACGGCGGAGAATGACCTCATAAGGCCTGCATGGGACGATTGCGCCTCATCGCGTTCTGCCTGTTCGCCGGGCCCGCCGCCGCTTTCGACGGAGGCGGAATCGTCGAGGTTTCCGTCATGGAGGGGTGGAGGTCAGACGAGGGTGTCCACATCGCGGCTCTTCACATGCGTCTCGAACCCGGCTGGAAGACCTACTGGCGTGTGCCGGGAGAAGGGGGAATTCCTCCCCGATTCGATTGGTCGGGATCGGGAAATCTCGCGGCCGCGGAGCCGCGCTTTCCGATTCCTGGGGTGTTCGACATTTCGGGCTTCAAGACGATCGGCTACGAGAACGAGGTGGTGTTCCCGTTGCTTCTGCGCCCTGAGCGCGCCGACTCACCGATCGCGCTGGAGGGCAGAATGGAGTTCGGAGTGTGCAGTGACATCTGCGTTCCGGTGGCGCTCGAGGTCAGTTCCCTGTTGCCGCCGGACGGAGGTTTGACCGACAGCCTGATTCGACGCGCGCTGGACGACCAGCCGAAGATGGCGGGGACCGGTTCCGCGACCTGCTTGGTCCGTCCCGTGGACGGAGGAATGTCCGTGACCGCGAACATCCGGATGCCCGATCATGGACACGGCGAAACGGTGGTGATGGAGCATCCCGATCCTGAAATTTGGGTGACGGGCGCGACCTTGAAGCGTTCCGGGGACACGGTCACCGCCGTGGCCGAGTTCCTGTCCAGTGACGGGAAGCCGTTCCCGATGGCGCGCGACGCGATCCGGATCACGATGATTGGCTCGCGGGGCGCGACCGAAATAGCCGGCTGCCCGGCGGGGTAGCGTCCGGTGTGCCCTGGACCAGCCCGGACCGGGTTGGAGGGCTCGCGTCCAGACCGTTCGACTCCTCGACCCGCCGGAGCGAAATCCATATGCGGCGGCGGAGTGTCGGAGACGGGATGACGGCTTGTGTGAGGCATGGTCTTGTTGACGCCGCGCTCCATGAATTTTCTTCGAGGACGCGGGCGGCGATTCGCAAGGCTTGGCTTGCGGAGGAAAACAAGCGGTGTCATTATCGCGAAGATAGGAAACGGGGCATGATGACCTTAAACGAACCCACGCGTGTCGAATTTTGTCAGCCTCCCAACGAGGCGGGGCCGCGCAGACGTGGCGGGAAGCCGTGCGGCGGCATCGACGCGTTGTTGCACATGTCGTCGGCAACGGCGACAGGCGGGCAAGATGTTTGGGATCGGGGGCCGTTGTCCGCACGGAGGCGGCTCGCCATAGGTGGAGACCGTGATGTTTCGCGGTTCCGTGGTTGGCGGGCACGACGGGTTTCTTCCCGTCTTCTCGGAGAAATTCCTCGCCTCAATTCGGTGGTGGAAGGGCCGCGGCGCTATCGTTCGTGGTTCCCCGCACACAATCCGCGTCTCAGTGTCGGGATTTCCCGGTGGAGCCAGGCCAAGCCCGCCCAAAGTCAACCGCAAGCGCGGAACCACGGTCACCATTCTGCGGACCGCCTCCGCCATGACTGTATGCGGATCCCGCGAAATTGGTGGAACCGGTCCCGGAGGCCGAGGCGCGGTCCACGCGACTCTCTGATGGCCGCCGGCATCTTCAACCACCGGGGTTGT
>JANQKA010000057.1 GCA_028281405.1 Hasllibacter sp.
GGGGCCACGTCGGTGCTGTTTTCCGGGAGGCCGACGCCGGAGGACGTGAGCGGCGTTCTGGAGCGGGAACGGCCGACGGTGTTCCACGGCGTGCCGACGCTCTACGCGGCCCTGCTGCGCCATTGGGAGGGGACGCCGCCACCGGATACCCCACTGCGCCTGTGCGTTTCGGCGGGCGAGGCCCTGCCCGCGGAGATCGGCCGGCGGTGGTCGGAATCGTGGGGCGTCGACATACTCGACGGGGTCGGGTCGACCGAGATGCTGCACATATTCCTCTCCAACCGGCCCGGCGCGGTGGAATACGGCACCTCCGGCGAGGCGGTTCCCGGATACGACCTGCGGTTGGTGGACGAGGAGGGCGGCGACGCCGCGCCAGGCGAGATCGGCGAGCTTCTGGTCCGGGGGGACTCCGCGGCGGACGGCTACTGGAATCAGCGGAGCAAAAGCCGCGCCACCTTCGAGGGCGAATGGACGCGCACGGGCGACAAGTACCGGCGCCGCGAAGACGGCCGATACGTCTACTGCGGACGGACCGACGACATGTTCAAGGTGTCCGGAATCTGGGTCAGCCCGTTCGAGGTCGAGCAGGCGCTGGCCGATCATCCGCTGGTCCTCGAAAGCGCGGTGGTCGCGGCGCGGGACGGGGACGGTCTGGAGAAGCCCAAGGCGTTCATCGTTCCGCGGGACGCCGCCGACCCTCCGGACGCAGCGGACCTCAAGGAGCACGTGAAGGAGCGCGTGGGAAAATGGAAATATCCCCGCTGGATCGAAATCGTGGAGGATCTGCCCAAGACCGCCACCGGCAAAATCCAGCGTTTCAAACTCAGGAACCGGGCATGACCCCGCGCCGAGCGCGGCCGGACGAGGGGAGCGGGACGTGACGGATTGGACCGACGGTTGGATCGAAGCGGGCGGCAAGGCTTTGGAGTGCCGCCAATGGGGGGATCCGGGGGAGGAACTTTTGATCGTCATGCTGCACGAGGGTCTCGGATCTGTTTCGGCGTGGTGGGATTTTCCGGCGCTTGTCTCCGCGGACACCGGGCGGCGAGTGGCGGCTTATTCCCGGGCGGGCCACGGGCGTTCGGACGCGGCGCCGCTTCCCCGCCCGTTGGACTACATGACAAGGGAGGCGGTGGATGTCCTTCCTGACGTTCTCGATGGCCTGGGTGCGGGGCGCTGCGTCCTGGCGGGCCATTCTGACGGGGCGACGATCGCGGCGGTTTACGCCGGGTCGGTTTCGGACGCGCGGGTGCGGGGACTGATCCTGATGGCCCCGCATTTCTTCGCCGAACCCGAGACTTTCGCCGGGGTTTCCGCGGCGCGCGCCGCTTGGGAGTCGGGGCGGCTTGGGGAGCGGCTGTCCCGGCATCACGACGACGCGGAGGCCGCGTTCTTGGGATGGAGCGGCGCATGGCTCGACGACGGGTTTCGCGGCTGGAACGTGGCGGACGCGATCGACCATCTGCGGATTCCGACATTGGCGATCCAAGGGCGAGACGACGGCTACGGCACCTTGGCGCAGATCCTGGAACTGGAGGAGCGGTCCCCCGCCCCCGTGGAGACGTTGATCCTCGACCGCTGCGGTCACGGCCCGCACCGCGACAGGCCGGACGAGACGCGCGCGGCGATCGCCGACTTCGTCGCGCGGCTTGAACGGATCGAGGAGGCCGGGGTTGGATTCGCCTGATCCGGAACCACCCCGGACTCCATACGTGCCCGGCGTGACGGAGCGTCCGCCCGAAGGCGCCTTCGATCACTTGAAGATCGTGACCGATCCCGTCCAACGCTGTCCCGCGTGGCGGGTGGGACTGAAATTTCACAGGGCCGGCTGCTTCTGGGAGGCACACGAGTTGTGGGAGGCGGTGTGGACGTCCCTGCCCGACGGGCCGGACCGCAGGCTTGTCCGGGCGATGATCCAGATCGCGAACGCCCGCCTCAAGACGGCGATGGGACGGGGGAAGGCCGCCGCGCTTCTGAGGGCGGACGCGGCGCGAACGCTCGAAACGGCCTCGGACCCGACCGAATGGGGCCTCGAACACATGGATCTGCACGGCGCGCCGTCCACGGACGCCCGCGGGACTTGAAGGGCCGGATCCCGGGCAAGACCACGGGCCCGGAGGTGGTGGGTCGCCGTACCCCTCCCGGCGGAACCGGAGGGTTCCTCCGTGACGCTAACCGGGGATGCGCCTTCCGCGTCACGCGGGTTGGCGGGTTGACCCATGGTCGCCCCGCCGCGCAGGGGAGACCGGAAAGCGGGAAAGTTGTCAGAACATTATGGTCATGGGCTTTCGTGCGTTCGATGCCGCATGGACGGGGGCGGTTCCCCGGACGCGGAACTGGGACGCGCGGACCCGTGCCCCGGAGGGGCGTTTCCTTGGAGGCGGTCGGAGACCGTGACCCGCCCATCCGCGTCGTCGGCCCGCGCGGCGGGTGGGCGCTTCCCCGATCCGGAAATGTGGAATCCGCCGTCCCGCCACCGGGGAATTCGGGAAGCCACGCCGTCGAACGCGGATCGGGGACGCGCCTTCTCGGGCGCGGGCCTTGATGCGTGGCGTCCATGTTCGCGTTCGACGCGACCAACGCGCCTCCTCGGACGCGTGCCTTGATGCGCGGCGTCCGCGTTCGCGTTCGCCGCGGCCGACGCTCCTCCTCGGGCGCGGGCCTTCATGCGCGGCGTCCGCGTTCGCGTTCGCCGCGACCGACGCTCCTCCTCGGGCGCGGGCCTTCATGCGCGGCGTCCGCGTTCGAGTTCGCCGCGTCCGAAGTTCCTCCTCGGGCGCGGGCCATCATGCGCGGCGTCCGCGTTCGCGTTCGCCGCGGCCGACGCGCCTCCGCGGGCGCGGACCTTTACCTTCTTTCCCCCGCGGTATATGAGTGAGGGAAAGCGAGGAGAACCGGATGTCGGACAGGATCGATTTTCAAGTGGACCCGTCGAATTACCGCCATTGGAGGCTGGAGATCGACGGACCCGTGGCCATGCTGACCATGGATGTGGACGAGGACGGGGGCATATTCGAAGGCTGCGAATTGAAAATGAATTCCTACGACATCGGTGTCGACATCGAACTCGCGGATATCGTGCAGAGGATGCGGTTCGAGCATCCCGGCGTGAAGGTCGTCGTCATGCGGTCGGGCAAGGAGAAAGTATTCTGCGCCGGGGCGAACATAGGCATGCTCGGCGAAGCCGGCCACGCCCACAAGGTGAATTTCTGCAAATTCACCAACGAGACACGCAACGCCTACGAGGCGGCGGAGGAGGAGTCCGGGCAGAAATACGTCGCCGCGGTCAAGGGATCCTGCGCGGGCGGCGGATACGAATTGGCCCTGGCCTGCAACCACATCATGCTGGTGGACGACTCGTCGTCGTCCGTCGCGCTTCCCGAGGCGCCGCTTCTCGGCGTGCTTCCCGGAACGGGCGGCCTGACCCGGCTCACCGACAAGCGCAAGGTGCGCCGCGACCTCGCCGACGTGTTCTGTTCGACCGAGGAGGGCATCCGCAGCAGACGGGCGCTCGAATGGGGCCTCGTGGACGAAGTGGTTCCAAATTCGAATTTCGACGGGGTCGTGGCGGAGCGCGCCCACGAATTCGCCGCCGCCTCCGCGAAGGAGGACGTCGCGGAGGGCATCGAACTGTCTCCCCTCCGCCGCGAGTTTTCCGATGACGCGGTGACCTACTCCTCCGTCGAGGTCGCGGTCCACCGGGACGCCGGAGTCGCCACCGTCACCATTTTCGGCCCGGATGACGACCTCCCCGGGAGCATGGAGGAATTCGTCGAGGCGGGCGACGAAAACTGGATGCTCCGCGCGGCGCGGGAGCTCGAGGACGCGATCCTGCATCTGCGCCTGAACGAGCGGGAAGCCGGGTTGATCGTGTTCGAGACCAAGGGCGACGGGGAGGCGGTCGCCGCGCGCGAGCGCCTGATTTTGGACAACGCGGATCATTGGCTCGCGAATGAAATCCTGCACTACTGGAAACGCGTTCTGAAACGAATCGACGTCACTTCCCGCTCCATGGTCTGCTTCGTGGAGCACGGGTCTTGTTTCGCCGGACCGCTGGCGGAGATCCTTTGGGCCGCGGACCGCTCCTACATGATGCAGGGCGAATTCGACGACGACGGCCAGCCCATGGCGGCGATCGGTCTGACCGACGGAAATTTCGGCCGCTACCCGATGGCCAACGGCCTTACCCGGCTGCGGACCAGGTTTTACGGCGACCCCGGCCGGGTTGACGGGGCCGAAGCCGCGGTCGGGCGGAAACTGGAGGCGGAGGAGGCCGCGGAATTGGGCCTCGTCACCGACGCGTTCGACAATATCGACTGGGACGGCGAGGTGCGGATTTTCCTCGAGGCCCGCTCCGCCTTCTCGCCCGACGCGATGAGCGGAATGGAGGCGAATCTCCGTTTCCCCGGGCCGGAGACCATGGAGACCCGGATATTCGGGCGGCTCGCGGCGTGGCAGAATTGGATATTCCAGCGCCCGAACGCGTCCGGCCCGGAAGGCGCCTTGCGACGCTATGGTTCCGGCGTTCGACCCGAATTCGACATGGAACGGGCCTGACCCGGGCACGGAGGAAAACGATGGCCGCCCTCGTCAACGTCGACTACGACACCGCGATTCCGAACAACGTCGGCCTGTCGGGGGACCGCAAGGTTCTGAAGGCCCTCGAAAAGTGGCATCCCGGCTACCTCGATTGGTGGAACCATCTGATTCCGCGGAATTTCCAGGAATCGATGGTCTACCTGCGCACCGCGGTCAGCGTGGATCCCAAGGGCTGGGCCAAGTTCGACTACGTGAAGATGCCAGAATACCGGTGGGGCGTTCTGCTCGCCCCGGAGGTCGAGGACCGCCGCATTCCGATGGGCGAGCACATGGGCGAGCCCGTCTGGCGGGAGGTGCCCGGCGAATACCGCAACATGCTCAAGCGGCTGATAGTGATCCAAGGGGACACCGAACCGGGTTCGGTCGAACAGCAGAAGTTCCTCGGACTGACGGCTCCGTCGCTTTACGACCTGCGCAACCTCTTCCAGGTCAACGTGGAGGAGGGCCGCCATCTCTGGGCGATGGTCTACCTGCTGCAGAAATACTTCGGCAAGGACGGGCGCGAGGAGGCCGACGAATTGCTGGTCCGCTCGTCGGGGTCCGAGGAGGCTCCGCGGATGCTGGGCGCGTTCAACGAGGAGACGCCGGATTGGCTGTCGTTCTTCATGTTCACCTACTTCACCGACCGGGACGGCAAAATGCAGCTGGAGAGCCTCGCCCAGTCAGGGTTCGACCCGCTGTCGCGGACCTGCCGCTTCATGTTGACCGAGGAGGCGCACCACATGTTCGTCGGGGAAACCGGCGTGGGCCGTACAATCCAGGCGACGGTGGACGCGATGAACCGGGCCGGCGTCGACGACCCGCTCGACGCGGGACGCGTCCGGGATCTCGGGGTGATCGACCTGCCGACGGTTCAGAAGAAGCTGAATCTGCATTATTCGCTGTCGCTAGATCTTTTCGGAAGCGAGGTGTCCACGAACGCCGCGAACGCCTTCAACGCTGGAATCAAGGGCCGCTACCGGGAGAATCTTCTCGAAGACGATCACCGTCTGCTCGACGACACCTACACCGTCCGCACCGTCGTGGACGGGGCCATCGAGGCCAGGGAGGCGCCGGCCCTGACGGCGATCAACATGCGCCTCAGGGACGACTACGTGCGCGACGCCTCCGGAGGATTGGCCCGCTGGAACAAGGCGATCGGGAAATCGGGCGTAGACTTCCAATTCTTCCTGCCGCACGAGGCGTTCAACCGGGGCATCGGCGCGTTCGCTCCGATCAACGCCGATCCGGAGGGAAACATCGTCTCCGACGCCGAATGGGAGTCGTCGCGCGACCGCTGGCTTCCGTCCAAGGAAGACGGCGATTTCATCCAATCCCTGATGAAGCCATGTTACGAAGCGGGAAAATACGCCTCCTGGATCGCTCCGCCGAAGGTCGGCATCGACAACAAGCCGGGCGATTTCGAATATGTGAAGCTGCATA
>JANQKA010000072.1 GCA_028281405.1 Hasllibacter sp.
GCGCCTCAATTTCGATCGCGTGGAACGCCATCAAAACCGTCACTTTCGATTGTGTCGGAACACCGGGGCGATTCGTCGCCGGCGGTCAGCGCGGCCGGATTGGCCGGGCCGGTTCCCTTCCGAAGTCCCCATCACGAGGTTCGGCTTCGCCGGGCGGGGGGACGCGGTCGCGCCGCGGTCCCCCGGACAGCCGCCGCGGGGTTTCCATTCCAATCGGCTTTCACACCACCGCGGTTCCGGCGCCTCCGAACCCGCATTCGGCCGAGCGGTGGTGGCCATCCCGCCCACCGCGCCCCCGCGGCTCCGCGCTCGGCGGCGGGCCGTCACGACCCTGGACGAATCGCCGAATCCCCGACCGCTCGCCTCCGCGGACACGCGGCCCCCACGTCGTCCACGCGGCCATCGGGCCGGGATCGCGCGGCCCCACGGTCGAACCAAGCGCGAACAGCCCGTGCCGGATCGAATTTTTTATGTCGCGGGAGAGCGCCGGTTGGCATGATTCCACGGGCCACCGCGCATCGCCGCGACCTCGCCCCGCGCTTTAATGGAGGAGACTGGTCGCTCCGGCGTCCCCGCCCTTCGGCGAAATTCCCGGGCCGGGACGCCCGGTCCATGCCCGATGATTCGGAGCGCGTATTCCGCGGAACCCATCGCGTCCCCGTCATTCAAGTTTGTCCCTGGACAAGCCTCAGACCCGACATCGGCCTGTCCCAGTCCATTTCAAGAAGCCCCGGGTCGGAGGCGAAGTCATTTTTCCCGAAATCCAGCTTTCGGCGCGGATTATCACACGAGGCCCGCACCCCTGCCCGGTCGACTTGGGCGCGCCAATTCTGGAAGAGCAATGGCTTGGGCTCCGCGAAGGCGTGACAGTTTAGAACGGCGACATTCGCCCGTTCGCTTGAATCGCGAACGGGCGAATATCGGATCACCTCCACTCCAACGTCCCGCACGTCATCGGCGAAGTCCCGGCACGCCCGGTAATCCGTGGGATTTGTCCAGTCGCCTCGACCGCCCGCAAGCTCTCCCAGCGAAACATCAACGGAAAATGGCGTCGATATCGACGCCGAGAACGCGATGTGGTCCAACGCCTCCTTCGGCAACAGCGGATCCGGACTCTCGGCATAAAATAGAAACAAACGGAAAACCGTTTCCACGACAGCCGTCTCGACATGCTCCGCCCCGTACCAGACGCCAGGCGTCGGACCCGCCCGACGAAAGCGCGAGTCGCCCGGATGGTTTCCATACCGGAACGGAAAAAAAGAAGCTGGTCAAGATGCCGACATTCCTCCGGCATAAACGGCTAGACCCCGTCGGCCATTTCCCCGACGGATGCCGCCTCCGCGGAGGAATCCACAACCCGCGTGGACGAAAGCGCGGGCAGCGCTTCAACCAACCGCCAAGCCTCCGACCCGTACGGTCGGACCTCAGACCGACGCGCGTCTGGAGTCCAAATAAACCGCGACATTGGCGAGGCCCTCCGTCGTCAGCATGTGCTCAATCGGGAGGCCCCCCAACGCGGTGTTCGGAGACTTCACCCAAGCCCTCGCGACCCGCTCGTCCCCCCGACGATCGCGTTCAGAGACCGATACGCACGTAGGAAGAGCGCGGCCGCCCGGAACTGCTCGGAACCTTCCCTCAGCGCATCCTCGCGTCGCCGCCATTTCATGATCACCCCTTCCGGAACCCCAACAATCTTGGCGAGATCGGAGTCGGAAACACCGAGTCGCTCCGCCGCCCTCACCGTGGCCTTCGTGAGAACCGCGCCGCGATCCGGCTTTGGAGATTGGTCTGGCCGGGTCATGATTTCCTCCTGGCCGTCCGGATTCATGACGGATGAATCCGGAATCGCAACCAGAATTTCCGCCCGCTCCACTTTTCGGACGCGGCGGCGGCGCGCAATCCCCCGCAAGGTTGCCCACATTCGCCCGCCAAATCACCGGCGACCCCGCTCCACCCGGCGTCGGACGGCGCTTCGTCCGCGTGCGCTCCCGCTCGCCCGCTCGGGCTCGCCGGTCCAACGCGTCCAGTGCGGCGAAGGCGCGACGCCCACACGCCCAACCGCCGCCGAAAGCGTGGGCGCGCCAACGTCCAGCCGTGGCATGCCGACCGCGGCGGTGTCGACACCGCCGTCGCTCGTGTCATCCCCCGCGCCGCCCGTTATGTCAGGGAACCGGCTCCGGTGTTGACCGTGTCGTCGCCCCCGCCGGCGTCGACCGTCGGCGGGGCGGCGCCGCTGGAAACTTCGTCGATGACGTTGACTCCGGCGGTGCCGGTGAAGGCGCCAGATCCGTTTCCGCCTCCCGAGCCATTGCCCGAGCCGTTGCCGCCGCCGCTGTCGCCGCCACATCCGGCCGAGGCGCCAAGGGCCGAGGCCGCGCCGGCGGTCAGGTCGAGGGAAGCTCGCCTCTTCGAGCCATCAGCGGGAAATTTTGGGAGGGGAGGAAGGAGTGGATCGTCGCGCATTCGCATCTCCATTTCGAAGGTCGCGTCCCCACAAAGAAAATCGCCGCGTCCGCACGGAGAATGTGGACCCGGCTTTCGCGCTAAAATCCACACTCGTGAAGCGGCACGAACGCGCGCCGCCCGAAGGTCACCCGCCATTCCGTTCACCCTTGGACGGATTTCACGAATCGTCCAAAGGGGGCAAACCGTCACGAAGCAAGCGCTCGCCGCAATGAGCAGTCAGGGTGCTGGCCCTCGCCAAAATGAGCAGTCAGGGCGCTGGCCCTCGCCAAAATGAGCAGTCAGGGCGCAAGCCCTCGCCAAAATGAGCAGTCAGGGCGCAAGCGACTTGGATGTGAACACCGCATCGGTTGACGATGGTGGTCGGCGCACTTCGACGTTCCGCGTTGATCTTCACGCGGCTCGCGCCAGCGATTCCATCAAGACCGCCGGCGTTCCATGGGACGCTCCCGGGTCGCGGGGCTTGGGATTTCACACCGGCGGCGGCGACACCCAACGAATAACAGGAATCCACCAGGCGCCTCCGCCGGGAATACGACACCGCGCTTGCGCCCCCGGATATTCGCGCCAAGATGACGCCGAACACGCGGCATCAACGCCGCCGACGGGGGGATTCGATGCGGGAAAGCGCCGCCTCGCTGCCGATGGGAGTCGTCGTCCGGAGAACCCCGGGCGTAACGCGCTGGGCGCGCTGGTGTTGGACCGCGGCCGGCGTCCTGCCCGGCGCGGGCCCCGCCGACTGGCGCGAATTGAGGCGCGACGGTGACGCCGTCGAGTACCACGCGTCGACGGTGACGCTTCACCTTTGGCGGACGGACACGGAAGCGTATCTCACCGCGATCTCGACGAAGCCCCCCTGCGTCTACGTGATCCTGCGCGACCGCGTTGACACCGGGTCCGGACACGACGTCGAGGTGGCCGCCGTGACCGCCTCGCCGTTCGAAGCCCAGGACCATTGCGACATCGAGGGCGACATCGTCGAGCGCATACCGATGCCGGAGGGACTCGTCGCCTTCATCCGCGACTTCTGCGCGGAGCACCACGTGGAGCGGCCCTTCGTCAAACGCCGCCGCGACCCGGCCACGGCCGACGCCGGGCAGGACGGTGTCGGAGACGCGCGCATCCGTCAGACCACCGACGTCTACCGCCCGCCGCGACGCCGGAGGCTCCATTGAGTTTCTGGGAGCGCAGGAGGGAGGCCGTGGCCGGTGAGGAGGCGGCCGAGCGCCGCGCGGCGGAGGAGCGCGCCGAGGCCGGGCGCCGGGCGGAGCTCGACGCGTTGCCGGACGACGAGATCCGAGCCGAACTCGGGTTGCCGGACCCCGACACCCTCCAACCCGGCGACGACGTGTCGGGGTTCATGGCGCGGGCCGTCCCCGACCGCCTGCGCCGCCGCGCGCTTCGAAAACTTTGGACTTCGAACCCCGTGCTCGCCAACATCGACGGGTTGGTCGAATACGGGGAGGACTACACGGACGCCGCGACCGTGGTCGAAAACCTCCAGACCGCCTATCAAATCGGAAAGGGGTTGATCGGGCGCGGTGAACCGCTTGCGGAGGAGGAGGAAGCCGTGGACGATGGCGGTGGAACCGGGGACGCTCCCGAAGGGCGCGCCGGCGACGGGAACGGGGATGAGCAAGGAGAAGAGCCGGAGGCCATGGACCAGGACATGCGGATTTCCACCCGGGAGGATCTTCCCGGGCGACCGGCGGTTCCTCCGGAGCCGAGCGGTCCCGCCGCGCCGCGCCCCCGGATGAGATTCACCTTTCCCGGGGAGGAGGCGTGATGGGGATGGCCGCCGCCGAATTCGATATCGCCGGGGAGGACCGGCCGCGCGCCGACCTCCACGACTTCCCGGGCGCGCTTCCGGCCAAACCCGCCGACAAGCCGCCGCTGGACAAGCGCCCGGAGCCGGGCGGTCCCGCAGCGCCGCGCCCCCGCGTGAGATTCACCTTTCCCGGGGAAGAGGCGTGATGGGGATGGCCGCCGCGGAATTCGATATCGCCGGGGAGGACCGGCTGCGCGCCGACCTCTACGACTTCCTGGGCGCGCTTCTGGCCAGACCCGCCGACAAGCCGCTGCTGGACAAGTGCGCTGCTCTGTCGGGCGACGAGACGCCCCTCGGCAAATCGATCGGGACGCTCGCGCGCGTCGCCCGCGGCCTGTCGACCGGCGCGGTCGAATCGGAGTTCAACACGCTCTTCATCGGCGTCGGCCGGGGCGAGCTGCTGCCCTACGGATCCTACTACCTGACGGGGTTCCTGAACGAGAAGCCGCTCTCGGCGCTGCGCGACGACATGGCGCGCCTGGGCGTCACCCGCGCCCGGAGCTCTCGCGAACCCGAGGACAACATCGCCTCCCTGATGGAGATGATGGCGGGTTTGATCATGGGCCGCTTCGACGGGCCCCTCGGCCTCGCCGGGCAGCGGGAATTCTGGGGCCGCCACGTCGAGCCCTGGGCGGAACACTTTTTCAACGACTTGGAAGGCGCCCGGAATTCGGTATTCTACGCGCCGGTCGGAGCCATCGGCCGGGCGTTCATGGAGATCGAGCGCGAAGCCTTCCGGATGGCCGCGGGTCCGACCCGCGAATGAAACGGGCCCGAAGGCCCAAACAAAGGAGGAGTACGGCAATGGCGGAGAAGGAGACGGCCTCGCGCCGCGACTTTCTGAAACTCGCCTCCGCGTCGGCCCCGGCCGCCGCGGCGGTGGCGGTCGCCGGAGCGCCGGCCGAGGCGGCCGCGTCCGACATGTCCCACGACGGCATGAAGGACACCGCGCACACCCGCGCCTACTACGAGAGCGCCCGCTTCTAGGCGGACGCCCGACCCACACCGGCCGATGGTTGCGCGACGCCCGGAGGCCACGCATTCTACATCCGGCCAGCCGCGCGCGCCGCGGACGGCCAGAGGGAGGAACACATGCTCAGGAAGAAGACCAACGGGGTTGCGCGACGCCCCCTGCGGACATCGCTCCTGTCGAACGTCACGGAAAAGGCCGTCGATCGGCGGACCTTCCTCCGCGGCTCCGGTCTCGCCATCGGCGGGCTCGCGGCCGTGGGGGCGACGGGCGGAACGGTCACCAAGGCCGACGCCATGGAGGCCGTGACGGGAGGGATCGAGACGATCAAGTCCGTCTGCACCCACTGCTCGGTGGGATGCAGCGTCATCGCGGAAGTCAACAACGGCGTCTGGATCGGGCAGGAGCCCGGTTGGGACAGCCCGTTCAACCTGGGGGCCCACTGCGCCAAGGGCGCCTCGGTCCGCGAGCACGCCCACGGCGAGCGCCGCCTCAAGTACCCGATGAAGAAGGAGGGAGGCGAGTGGAAGCGCGTCTCCTGGGATCAGGCGATCGACGAGATCGGCGACGGGATGATGCGGATCCGCTCTGAGTCGGGGCCCGACAGCGTCTACTGGCTCGGGTCCGCCAAGCACAGCAACGAACAGGCCTACCTGTTCCGCAAGTTCGCCGCCTACTGGGGCACGAACAACGTGGATCACCAGGCCCGGATCTGTCACTCCACCACCGTCGCGGGAGTCGCGAACACATGGGGCTACGGCGCCATGACCAACTCCTACAACGACATCCACAATTCGAAGGCGATCTTCATCATCGGCGGCAATCCCGCCGAGGCGCATCCCGTCTCGCTCCTGCACGTGCTGCGCGCCAAGGAGCGGAACAACGCGCCGCTGATCGTCTGCGATCCCCGCTTCACGCGGACCGCGGCCCACGCCGACGAATACGTCCGCTTCCGTCCCGGCACCGACGTGGCGCTGATCTGGGGCATCCTCTGGCACATCTTCGACAACGGCTGGGAGGACCAGGAGTTCATCCGCACCCGCGTCTGGGGCATGGACCAGATCCGCGACGAGGTCGCCAAGTGGACGCCCGAGGAGGTCGAGCGCGTCACCGGCACCCCCGGTTCCCAGCTGCGGCGGGTGGCCCGCACCATGGCCAACAACCGTCCCGGCACCGTGATCTGGTGCATGGGCGGCACCCAGCACACCAACGGCAACAACAACACCCGCGCCTACTGCGTGCTCCAGCTCGCGCTGGGCAACATGGGCGTTTCGGGCGGCGGCACCAACATCTTCCGCGGCCACGACAACGTTCAGGGGGCGACCGACCTCGGCGTGCTCAGCCACACCCTGCCGGGCTACTACGGCCTGTCCGGCGGCGCGTGGGCCCACTGGGCGCGCGTCTGGGAGGAGGACGGCGACTGGCTGAAGGCCCAGTTCGCGACGACCACCGACAAGGACGGCAAGGAGAAGTCGCTTCAGAACCTCACCGGCATTCCGGTGTCGCGCTGGATCGACGGAGTCCTCGAGGACAAGGACAACATGGACCAGCCGGACAACGTCCGGGCCATGGTGCTCTGGGGCCACGCCCCGAACTCGCAGACCCGCATGGTGGAGATGAAAACCGCCATGGAGAATCTGGACATGCTGGTCGTCGTCGACCCGTATCCCACCGTCTCCGCGGTGCTGCACGACCGCGAGGACGGCGTCTACCTGCTGCCGGCGTCCACGCAGTTCGAATGCCGCGGCTCGGTGACCGCCTCCAACCGCTCGCTCCAGTGGCGGGACAAGGTCGTGGATCCGCTGTTCGAAAGCCTTCCCGACCACGTCATCATGGCGAAGCTCGCGAAGAAGTTCGGATGGGCCGACCGCCTCTTCCGCAACATCTCCATGGAGAGCGAGGACGAGCCGATGGTCGAGGACATCACGGCCGAGTTCAACCGCGGCATGTGGACCATCGGCTACACCGGCCAGTCGCCGGAGCGCCTCAAGCTCCACATGGCCAACCAGCACACCTTCGACCGGACCACGCTCCAAGCCGTGGGCGGCCCGGCCGACGGCGAGTACTACGGCATGCCGTGGCCGTGCTGGGGAACGCCTGAGATGGGGCACCCGGGCACTCCGAACCTCTACGACATGTCCAAGCCGGTCTCGGAGGGAGGCCTCACCTTCCGCGCGCGCTTCGGCGTCGAGCGCGACGGCGAGAACCTTCTGGCCGAGGGGGTCCACTCCGTCGGTTCCGAAATCCGGGACGGCTACCCCGAGTTCACCATGCGGATGCTGATGGATCTCGGATGGGACGGCGACCTCACGGCGGCGGAGCGCGCGGTGATCGACGGCGTCGCGGGGGAGAAGACCAACTGGAAGACCGACCTGTCGGGCGGCATCCAGCGGGTCGCGATCAAGCACGAGTGCGCGCCCTTCGGCAACGCCAAGGCGCGGGCGGTCGTGTGGACCTTCCCCGACCCGGTGCCGCTGCACCGCGAGCCGCTCTACACCAACCGCCGCGACCTCGTGGCGGACTATCCGACCTACGAGGACCGGAAGTTCTACCGCCTCCCGACGATGTACGCCTCGATCCAGAAGCGGGACTTCTCGCGGGAGTATCCGATCATCCTCACCTCCGGCCGCCTGGTCGAATACGAGGGCGGGGGCGAGGAGTCGCGGTCCAATCCGTGGCTCGCCGAGCTCCAGCAGGAGATGTTCGTGGAGGTGAACCCCCGCGACGCCAACAACCTGGGGGTCCGCGACGGCAACCAGGTCTGGGTCGAGGGGCCGGAGGGCGGCCGGGTCAAGGTCATGGCGATGGTCACCGAGCGGGTGGGAGAAGGCGTCGCCTTCATGCCCTTCCACTTCGGGGGTCATTTCCAGGGCGCCGACCTGCGGGACAAGTACCCCGCGGGGGCCGATCCGTACGTGCTGGGCGAATCCAGCAACACGGCCCAGACCTACGGCTACGATTCGGTCACCCAGATGCAGGAGACGAAGGCGACTCTCTGCAAAATCACCGTCGCTTGAGGAGGAGGATGAATCATGGCACGGGCCAAATTTCTCTGCGACGCCGAGCGCTGCATCGAGTGCAACGCCTGCGTCACCGCGTGCAAGAACGAGCACGAGGTGCCCTGGGGCATCAACCGCCGCCGGGTCGTGACGATCGAGGACGGCAAACCCGGCGAACGGTCCATTTCGGTGGCCTGCATGCACTGCTCCGACGCGCCGTGCATGGCGGTCTGCCCGGTGGACTGCTTCTACCAGAACGACGAAGGCGTGGTCCTGCACTCCAAGGATCTCTGCATCGGCTGCGGGTATTGCTTCTACGCGTGCCCGTTCGGCGCGCCGCAGTTTCCGCAGGCGGGCAACTTCGGTTCCCGCGGCAAGATGGACAAGTGCACCTTCTGCGCGGGCGGTCCCGAGGAGGACAATTCGCAGGCGGAGTTCCAGAAGTATGGACGCAACCGGATCGCCGAGGGCAAATTGCCGATCTGCGCCGAGATGTGCTCCACCAAGGCGCTTCTGGCGGGCGACGGCGACATCGTCTCCGGCATCTACCGCGAGCGGGTCGTCGCGCGGGGCTTCGGCTCCGGCGCGTGGGGCTGGGGCACCGCCTACGACCAGAAGGGCCAATAGGCCGCCGCGGCCGCGGGCCGACGGCCCGCCAAGCGACGAACGACGCCCCGGCCGGAAACGGTCGGGGCGTTTCATCGGGGAGCCATCCCTTCGCCGATCCTGCGTTCCGCCGCGTGGTTTCCGGACGGCCCCCGACCGGGACTTGACGGGGACCGGGTCGTCCGCGGACTTTCAAATCCTCAATCCCGCCGCCGGGACACCGACCGCCCTTCCCGATCCACCGGACTCCCCGCGCGCCATCCGGGTTCACGGTCGGGGCGATGAACCGCGACCGCGCATGGCCGCCCGGCGTGGATCCCGACGCTGTCGACCTACTGGAGTGTCGGCGTTTGTCGGCTTGTCCCCGTATCAGGTCGCGATCCGCTTGGAGGTCCATACGTCACGGTTGCCCGCCGCGTGAATGCGGACGGGTTGGCCGTCACTCGGAAACGAATCACGAATCACCCGCCGAGGGCGACCCTGGATTTGCGCGACTTGGTTTTAGACGGGATGCCCATCGCCGGGAGTCACGGCGCGTCCCGGGGTGCATCCGTCGAAGCCCCGCTCACGACGGATGGAAGTTGGAGCGGATCCGGATCACGAGTCCGGGAACCAAGTGGTTTTCGTTTCGCGGGAGAGCGTGAGGGAACCCGCGGGCGAATTCGCGCGCGCATCGCGCTACATCAGGGATGAATACAGATGGTCCTGCCCCGAGTCCGGCACAAACGTGTCGAGAAGGATCGGGTTCCCCAACGCAACGCCCCCGTCCCCGGATTCCGGAATATCCGCGCCCGACCGGAGGGCGTCGAACATGCCGTAATTTTCCGTGCCGACATCGGATTCCGCGTCCCCGACAGAAAATTCCGTCACGCTTCCGGCGCCGCGGTCGAGGGGCGCGTGTTCCGCGACTGGTTCGGATTTCCGGGCCGCCGGCCGCGATGCGGACGCATCCGACACCCCGGCATCCGCGTTATCGGATAGATCGGACACCCAAATCGCCATATCCTCGAACTCCAGAATTTCAATCTCCCGCAACTCGTCACGA
>JANQKA010000124.1 GCA_028281405.1 Hasllibacter sp.
CGCTCATGGATGAGAAAAATTCCGCGCTTCAGTTCTGAGCAGATAGGTTTTCGGGAACGCTAACAGGCCGGGACGATCCGTTAGAATCAGCACACTAGGAATGCCACATGGGAGTTTCATAATGGCCGCACCCCGACCAACGAGATCCGCGCGCCGATCAACAAAAAGCGCGCCGCCGGTGCGGCCCGCGCACAGGTCGAAGGATATTGAGGTGCCGAATACATCCGTCTCGCGGGTTCCGCGCTTCACGGAGCGCACCGGTTCGGGATCTCCGCTCAAGAATTGCGGATGTACTCGCCGACCTTTGACCGGGAGACTGTGGAGTGGCTGTTGCTCATCGCCTCAAGCGATTCCTGGTGACACACTCTGGTCGGATGGTGCAGCGTCCCGGGTCAAGAAAGGCATGGTGTCCAACAAGAGCGCGACCCGGCGCGGCCCCCCGGACGTGAAAGCGCCCTCGCGGGCACCGCCGTCGCCGGTGAACGGGCAAGGTAATTCGACCCCGCCCGGTGAACTACCGAATCAAAGGGGCGAATTCCTCCGCCCGCGCTTCCCGATTCCGCCGGACGCCAATCTTGGAGTTCCCCGCGCGGAAAGCAACCCGTCCCCATGCCCGCCATTCGAGACAACCAACAACCCTAAAACGAGCCGGACGTTGGTCCGGCCCGAAGAAAGACGCGACCCCGGAAAATCAGATTAGAGAGTAGTCGTCATATCCGATCGCCGATGGCGTGACGGATTCCATCATTTCCCGCTCGGAACCGCAGCAGTCGGCGCCATCCGATCCCATGGCGGGATCGCCTCCCACCGACAGGAGGGCGCTCGGCAAATCATCATCCGCCGCTTCGAAATGGGAGACATCACGGGGGGCGGATTCCGCTCTCGATGTGGAAGCGGTCACGGTGACGACGAATTCGTGCGTGACGTCATCGTAGTCGAAATCCGCGTCGTCGGACGCCGTGACCATTACCGTGTACGTGCCCGGCGTGGTTGAAGCGGTTCCCGTAAGCATGCCCATATCGTCGATCGCGAGGCCGGTCAAACCCGTCACCGGGGCAACCGAGTAGGTGACGGTCGCGCCCTGGGCGATTGTGAACCAATCTCGCGCGTTTTCGCTGATCTCCGCGCCCGCCGTGTAGCTCTTTCCATCCGTGGCGCTGGAAGCCACTTCCAACAGCGCCCTGCCTCCAGCAAAACCAGCGACATTCATGGTGGTGGACCCGAACGCCACACTCTCGACATCATCCGACAGCATGTCGAGGCCAAGGTATCCCGCGTCGTCGATGTTGGCTCTGTGCTGCAGGAAGGTTCTACCGTTGTCCATCCAGATTCGGAAATCGCCAAAGGCCGCGCTTCCGCTGTAGACGAACGTGTCCGTACCCGCGCCACCGACGAATATGTCGTTGCCCGCTCCGCCCTCGACGAAATCGTTTCCGACGTAAGTAAAAGCAATATCATTTCCCGATCCCAATTGTTCCGGCGCGGCGAGGGTTCCATTATGACCTCCCCCAAATGAACCAGCGAATAGACTAAAATTGTCTCTTTCCGGCAATTCGCCAATATCTGAGGTATATGTTATCGAATTGTCATTGAACACAAGCCGAAACACGGCATTTGTGAAATTAGCATTAAAGTCTAGACCGAAACTAATGGTGTCCGTGCCCTCGTCATCGGCGGCTTGCCCATCGTCCGCGATGTCCTCCACCATGATACTGTAGTTGGAGTGGTCGGTACGCGCACTCGAAAATTTGTAATCGAACAAATTCCCATCGAATACCGCGATGTTGTCTCCCCCTCCACCATTGAGCGTGTCGTCGCCTCCGAGTCCGAATATGACGTCGTCGCCATCGCCGCCATTAATCGTGCTATCTGTGTCGTCCCCCACGATTATCTCCGAGTCGTCGCTGGTCCTGTCGGTGTCGTCGTGATCGACCACGGTGAAATCCTGTCCATTGAAACGAAGCGATTCGACGTTGGTCACGGTATCCGTGCCTTCGTCCACGGCGTCCACGGCGTGGAAAGCCGTGGTCTCGATGTCTTCCACGGTGAATCGCACGTCGCCTCCCGACATCGGTTCGACCGAGATGTAGAATCCGGACACGCGGCCTTCGAACGCGGCGATGTCGTCGTCATCGCCTCCATCAATCGTGTCGTCGCCCACGCCTCCGACAATCAAATCGTCGCCTGCGCCGCCATTGAGAAAATCGTCACCTCCAAAGCCGAATATGAGGTCGTCGCCCGCGCCGCCCATGATTGCCGTACTCGAATCCGTTCCATCGGCGGTCGCGTTACCGACGACGAACTCGCCGAGGTTGTCGGACAAC
>JANQKA010000176.1 GCA_028281405.1 Hasllibacter sp.
AGCACCCTCCCGCCCACTCCGGCCCGGGTGGGCGATGTGGGAGGAACTATTCTTGGAGATTGTGCAGTGCTCGTTGGCTGGGAAAGCACAGGCGCTCAATTTTCCGGTTTCTGAGCAGCACGCTGTTCTTCGGCGATGACCGCGCAAAGCATATCCTTCCGCCCGACATGGAAACTGGACCACGGCTGGCAACGCCCCGTCGCTGTTTCTTATGCCGCGCGTCCGCGCCGGCAACGGAAATTGCGACCGCCGGGCAATATTTTAGAGGCCCCGCCCATAGCCCACGCTCGAATGATTCCGAATCAGGTTCTGCCGTCCATCCGGTGCCCCGGAGTCGACGCGCGCCGAATCCGCGGTTCCGAAAGCCCGCGCGCGGAAGACCAAACTCCAGCCAACCACGCGCTCACCCGTCCGGCTGACGGTAGACTCCCTGCTCCTTCAAAGCGTCCACGACCTCCTTCGGCATATAGCTTTCGTCGTGTTTGGCCAAAATCTCCGTCGCGACGAATATTCCACCGATCAACCGACCCGTCGCGACCGCTCCCTGCCCTTCGCCGAAGAGATCGGGCACGATTCCCGCGTAGCTCACCGCCACAACTCCCGCTCCATCGGTCAGGTTGAAGGTCACCGCGTCGCCCCTCCCCCGGACGAGGCTGCCCTCCTCCACCAACCCGCCGAGGCGGAACACCTCACCTGAGTCGGGTGGTTCCGCCGCCACTTGGCTGGGAGAGCGGAAAAAGTTGATCCCGTCCCGCATGGCGTATCCGATGACCGCGGTGGACGCCACCAGCGACACCAGGGCGAGGGCCACGATCCGAGCCCGTCTACGCTTCTTCAATCCCCTCACGGCGCCCCTAAGGAAAGACCGGCGCGGCCATGAGCCCCGCCGTCTCCTCCACTCCGAGCATGAGGTTGGCGTTCTGTATGGCTTGTCCGGACGATCCCTTGGTGAGGTTGTCGAGCGCGGCGACCACCACGGCACGCCCGCCGATCCGGTCTCCGACGACCCCCACATGGCAGAAATTCGATCCCCGCACGTCACGCGTCGAAGGCAGCTCGCCCATCGGAGTGACCAGGATGAACGGCTCGTCCGCGTAGGCCGTCTCGAGAGCTGAGAACACCGCGGCCGGGTCGCCCTTGACGTAGGCGGTGACGAGGATGCCCCTGTTGGCCGGAATCAGGTGCGGCGTGAATTGCACGCGGACCTCCCGCCCCGCGATCCTGGAGAATTCCTGATCGAATTCGCCCAGATGCCGATGCGTTCCTCCCGCCGCGTAGGCGTGGTAGCCTTCGCTCAGTTCGGCGTGGAGAAGGTTCTCGCGCAAGGACCGTCCCGCTCCGGATACCGCCGCCTTCAGATCGATGACGATCTCGTCGAGATCGACGACCCGCGCTTCGATCAGCGGTCTCAACGCGTACTGGCCGGCCGCCGCGTTGCAACCCGTTCCCGCCACCAACCGGGCGGTTCGGATCTCGTCGCGGTGGAATTCGGTCAGGCCGTAGACCGCTTCCGCCTGCAGTTCCTCCGCCGCGTGATCATTGCCGTACCAAAGCTTGTAGGCATCCGGATCCCGCAACCTGAAATCGGCGGACAGGTCGACGATCCGCTTGTCCGAAGGCAATTCCCGGATCACCTCCTGGCTGGTCTTGTGCGGCAGCGCGCAGAAGATCAGGTCGACGGACCCGAAATCGACGTCGTCGATCCTGCGCAGCGCCGGCAGGTCGAGGTGGCGCAGAAACGGAAAAACCCGAGACATCTCCATGCCCGCCTTGCGGTCCGCGGAGAGCGCGGCGATTTCGAAGGAGGGATGTCCGGCGATCAAACGGACCAACTCGGCGCCCGTGTAGCCCGAGGCGCCAAGAATGGCGATCCTGTGAGTTGTTTCCGAATTCATGGCTCCGGCCCTCCGCCGCTCCCGCCGCGCCGATTCGATTCGGCTCCGGCGCGGTTCTTCGCGGAATTTCCCTTTTCGATCAACCCCTCATCCTGGACGG
>JANQKA010000187.1 GCA_028281405.1 Hasllibacter sp.
CGGCGGCGACAAGAGGATTTTCCGACACAACGACGTGGAGCATCTGCGGGAGCTGCTCGAGGCGCTGCCGAAGGATCAGCCCAAGCTGATCGCATTCGAGTCGGTCTACTCGATGGACGGGGATTTCGGGCCCGTCGCCGCGATTTGCGATCTCGCCGACGAGTTCGGGGCGCTGACCTACATCGACGAGGTTCACGCGGTCGGCATGTACGGGCGTCGCGGCGCCGGAGTGGCCGAACGCGACGGTCTCATGAACCGGATCGATCTGATCAACGGCACGCTGGCCAAGGCGTACGGCGTCATGGGCGGCTACGTCGCCGGCGACGGGCGCCTGATCGACGCCATCCGCTCCTACGCGCCAGGCTTCATTTTCACGACCTCGCTGCCGCCCGCGGTGGCCGCCGCCGCCGCCGCCTCGGTGCGCCTGCTCAAGGAGGACGGCGCTCCGCGCGAGCGGCTGCGCGTAAACGCCGGGATACTGAAAACGCGCCTGAGGGGGCTGGGTCTGCCGCTGATCGATCACGGATCCCACATCGTTCCGGTGCATGTGGGAGACCCGTTGCACTGCAAGGCGATCTCCGATATGCTCCTCGAGGATCACGGGGTCTACGCACAGCCCATCAACTTCCCGACGGTGCCCCGCGGCACGGAGCGTCTTCGCTTCACTCCGTCGCCGGTGCATACGCCGGAAATGATCGATGGGCTGGTCGCGGGAATGGACGCGCTCTGGAGTCGGTGCGCCCTGAACCGGGGTGAGCTCGCCGCGTAAAAATATTTTTGTTGCGCGGGGTGACTTTTTTTGTGTAATGGTGAATGCTTGGCGAATCGGTGTAGTGATTCGCGAATCGGTGAGGTGATTCGCGAATCACCAGTACGAGTAGCCGATGGACTGAAATTTGGGGACTACGGATGATCTGGCAAAAAGAGCCGAACAGTCCGGACGAAGAGTTGAGCCTGAAGGGCTTCGACGACTTCGACCTGAAGCTGGGAGATACACTACGCGGCGAGCGCGCGACTTTGGGAAAGTCGCTGCTCGACGTCCAGCGGGAACTGAGGATCAAGGCGAATCACATCGCCGCGATCGAAAATTCCGACCTCACCGCGTTCGAGACACAGGGGTTCATCGCCGGGTACGTGCGCAGCTACGCCCGCTACCTTGGGTTGGACCCGGAGGCGGTGTTCGACAGATTCGTCGCGGAATCGGGGTTTCAGAGCGTGAGCGGCGTCGGCCGCGAGCCTGTCACCGCGGGGCCTTCGGGCTTGGCCATGTCGACGCGCAAGCTCCCGGCGGGCGCGGAATCGAGGGCCACCGAGCAGCTGGTCAATCCTCGGACGCCCTTCGTGCCAAGTGCCGAAGGTTCCGCGTTCGCGAGCCTTGACGCCAGCGCGGTCGGTTCCACCTTGGTTCTCGGCGTGTTGATCGCCGGAATCGGCTACGGAGCGTGGGCGGTTCTGCAGCAGGTGCAGCAGGTGGTGATCGTGCCGGTGGACGAGACTCCGGGCATCGTGGCCGAGCTTGATCCGCTGTCGGACGCCGCGACGACGTACGACGACGACGACACGCTGACCGCCGACGCCGAGGTGGTTGACCGCCTCCACCGTCCCGACGCGCTGGACCTGCCGGTGCTCGTGGCGCGCGACGGCCCGATTTTCTCGTTGGATCCGGACCAGGTCGGCGCATTGGCTCCGCCGCCGTCCGGTTCGCTGGCCTCGGCTCCAAGCGAATCGGAACCCAACCCATTCGACGCCACCGACGCCGTCGCCGCCGCGCTGCGCGAGCGCGCCGTCATGCGCGAGCGCGCCGCGGAGCGGGGGACCAGAATCGCGCTGGCCCCCGGCCTTCCGGTCGACGTTGCGCGGTTGCCCGCCGAGACGCGGGGAGCCGGTTCCCCGACTCCGGACCTTCCGGCCGCCGTTGTGCGGCTTCCCTCCGCGGCGCAAGGGACCGGTTCCGCGCCGGCTGCAGGCCTTCCGCGCGCCACTGTGCGGTTGCCCGTCGCCGAGCAGGGGATCGGACCCGCGTTGGCTCCGGGCCAGCGGACACCCGCCGAAACGCGCTCGCCCACAGCCGTGCGGGTAACCGAGGCGAGCGCCCCGGAGGTGGCGATATTCGCCGTGCGCCCGGCATGGATCCAGGTGACAAGCGCCAGTGGGACGATCATCTTCGAGAAGATCCTCGAGCCGGGCGAGCATTTCACGCCGCCGCGAACCGAGGAACCGCCGTTGCTTCGGGCGGGCAATTCGGGGGCCGTGTTTTTCGCGGTGAACGGGGTGCCTTACGGACCGGCGGGCCCCGGAATCGATGTGGTGCGGGATGTTCCACTTGGCGTGTCGACGCTGACCGAGACTTACGCGGCGGTCGATATCGAAAGCGACATTGATTTGCGCGAAGCCGTCTCCGTCGCGGAAGCTCAGGGGATCCTCGACGAGGCGAATTGATCCGCCGCGGGACCGCGCGGATTTTTCCGCCGGGTGTCGCCCGTCGGGACGACTGGAGGCGGGTGATGCCCCACAACCCCATCCGGCCTTGGCGCGATGTTGATCGGCGTCCCAGCCGCCGGATCATGGTTGGCGACGTGCCCGTGGGCGGCGGCGCGCCGATCAGCGTTCAGACGATGACCAACACGGATTCGGGCGACGCGAAGGCGACGCTCCTCCAGGTGACCGCCGCGGCGGAGGCGGGGGCCGATATCGTGCGGGTTTCCACGCCCGACGAGGCGTCGACGCGGGCCCTGAAGGAAATCGTACGCGAAAGTCCGGTGCCGATCGTGGCGGACATTCATTTCCACCATCGCCGCGCCATCGAGGCGGCGGAGGCGGGGGCGGCCTGTCTTCGGATCAATCCGGGCAACATCGGGTCCGGCGAGCGCGTGCGCGAGGTCATCAGGGCCGCGAAAGATCACGGATGCTCCATCCGGATCGGCGTCAACGCGGGGAGCCTCGAGAGGCACCTTCTGGAAAAATACGGCGAACCGTGTCCCGAGGCGATGGTCGAAAGCGGGCTCGACCACATCAAGATCCTCGAGGACAACGATTTTCTGGAGTTCAAGATATCCTGCAAGGCGTCGGATGTGTTCCTCGCCGCCGCCGCCTACCGGGCCCTGGCCGGGGCCACGGACGCGCCCATTCATCTCGGCATCACCGAGGCGGGCGGCCTGACGACGGGGACGATCAAGTCCGCGATCGGCTTGGGCCAGCTTCTGTGGTCGGGGATCGGCGACACGCTCAGGGTGTCCTTGTCGGCGGATCCGGTCGAGGAGGTGAAGGCGGGCCACGAGATTTTGAAGGCTTTGGGCCTCAGGCACCGGGGGGTGAACATAATTTCCTGCCCGTCGTGCGCGCGCCAGGGCTTCGACGTGATCAAAACGGTCGAAGTCCTCGAGCGGCGGCTGGAACACGTCAAGACGCCGATGTCGTTGTCGATCATCGGATGCGTGGTGAACGGCCCTGGCGAGGCGCTGATGACGGATGTGGGGTTCACCGGGGGAGGCAAGGGCGCGGGAATGGTTTATTTGGCCGGCGCGCGGAGCCACAAGATGGACAACGACCGCATGATCGACCACATCGTGGAGCAGGTCGAACTGAAGGCCGCCGAAATCGAGGCCGCCAGGGAGGCGGATGACGCGGAGGTCGGGGCCGTCGGGTAGGGCGGTTCCGCGAATCCCGCCGTGGCGCATGCGGTTTCACGGCGGCGTCGGTGGCGGTCGGGTTGGCGGGTGGTGGATGAAATCGAACTTCGGGATGTCCGGCGTGGCCGTGGCGGTTGCGCTTGGTCCACGCATTGATGCGGGGGATTGAACCTTGATGTTCAGCCGCCGCGGCCAGCGCCGCCGTTGGGAAAGCCCGCACACCGGACGCGGCCGGGTGCGCGCGCGGAGAGGAAAAGGCCGGATGCGCGCGCGGAGAGGAAAAGACCGGATGCGCGCGCGGAGCGGGGGAGGGCGGACGCTTTCGAACCAAGGTGGGAGATGGTCGGCGTGCGGCGCGGACAAATGGTGGGATGTGCGGGGGGCATCGCGGGAGTGAACACGTTCTTTGCCGTCGGAGGGCGGATATTCTCGGGGGTTCGGCGCGGTTGGGCGGCCCCGACGCTCCCGAAGGGACACTCAAAGGGGGCAAACCAAGGTGATTCCAATTTTGGGGCGCTCACACTTCGCCGCAGCTTCGAAAATCCTTACATGTGAGACCAGGTATTCTG
>JANQKA010000220.1 GCA_028281405.1 Hasllibacter sp.
GATCGACGCCCCCCTGTTCCACACGGCCCATCCGCGGTCGTCCTTCTATCCCCGCGGTTCGCGTCCCGGCCACCTGCTGGCCGAGCCGGCCTTCGGCGAAGAGGCGCTGGAGGATCTTCGGCGCAGGGGGCACCGCCTGGAGGTTTCCGAACCATGGGCGATCGGTCGGTTGACCGCGGTCGCGCGCGACCCCGGCGGAGTGCTTTCGGGGGCCGCGACTCCCAGGCTCATGCAGGCATACGCCGTGGGGCGCTGACCCGGAATCCGCGGTGGCCCCCGGGTCCGGCCGGGAACCCTGTTGGAATCCATCGCGGGCGGCGTCGCGAACGCCGGGGAAGTCGCGAATCGCTCCCCGGGAAGTGGCGCGGCCGACGCGGCGGAGTCCCATTCCGTTCCAGGTCGGGGTTAAGCCGAAGGTGACCGTTTCGATGTTCAGGGGAATTCGGCGCCCACCACATCCCGCATGATCCCGATGGAAATTCACAAGATCCAGCGATCGGGTGGAGATCTGGTGACCAAGACCGCGGTATTCCCAAGTGGTTCGCCTCCTTGGGGTCTTCAACTATTCGTGAATTCGCGTGAGGGGGCGCCAACCCGGCGGGGCGGGAACGCCTCCGCTCACGCGGCGCATCGCGAATTACACCAGTGAATTCACGGCTTCGCGGAGGAAGGGGCCATGGAGCCCGCTCCTCTTCCGCGCCGCCGCGAATTGCTCCGGCGCCGCGGCGGAAGGCTTGAAATCCGCTTTCCCGATGGAGGAACGCCGGGTACAACGCAAGCGTCCACTGCGGATTGCGGTGGGTTCGACGAGGGGACTCGGGGCTTCGCGGGGAAACCGCGGCCGGTCGATGTTTCGTCCCGCCGGGACGGTGGGATTAGATGGTTAACGCGGTTGATTCGGCGGGTGGCGAGGGCTCCCGCGTGGAGAAACGGCCGCGGTGTGTTCGGTGATTCATTCGTGACGAGGGTTGCCGCGCGGTCCGCGCGGCGGTTTCGGCTCCTCGGGGGGCGACGGATTGGATGATGGAGACACGATGATGAATTGGGTGGCGTCGGCGGATGGCCGGAACCCGCGGAAGCCGGGCTGCGGGGTGTTGGGCCTTCCCATTTTGCGTCGGTCGCCGACGAGAGGAGAAGCCCTTGTCCGAGGCCCCGGATCAGGGTCTTCCCGCCCAACACCTGAAGCGGAGGATCGCCTGTGTGCGGATCCGATGTCCTCGGTCGGGTTGCGTTCCGGGGATTTCGCGGAATCTACCCTTGCGACCCACGGGGAGGGTTCCGGGCTTCGGCATCCCCGCGACAACATGGCGGACGATGGAATACAAATTATAAAGAGGGCGGCATCGGCGGATGGAGAAGCCCCGCGGGAATTGGGCGGCGTCGGCTGGGTGTTTGCTCATTCCCTCACCACGCCAATGGCCGACACGCCGCAAATCTCGGTACCAAGCTTGAAATTCGGGGGCGGGGGCGAACCGCCTCCCAGATCGGGCACGATCAACGCAAGACTTTGTCGGGGACCGCGGAGCGGCGCCCGGCCCGGCGGAATCCCTTGGATGCCGCATCCGAAATTCCCAGCTGGGCGTGATCCCGCGGCACCGCGGCATTCCTCGTCTCCGGGGAATGTCACCCGCCATTTTCGCGTCGACCGTCAAGGGCCGGGGATGAACTCCCCTGTTGCAAGCATTTCAGGACCGCGGGCGCCGTTTTCCGCGCGGGGACGACCAGAATCTCCTTATTCTCAAGCACCCGCAGGCCGCGCGGCCGCCGCGGCTCCCGGAAGGAACCCCGACACAGGGTTTCGGACGACCACCGCTCAGAAGGATTCCGTCCGGCGGACCCGCGCGCCTCTAGCGCACGACGGAGAGACTCCCGGATTCCAACGGTCGGATGGGAGCATCCGCTCCATGGGACGCGGCTCCAAGCGTTCCGGGTTCCCGACCACGACTACGATCAACCCAATCGAGGAGGATGCGACCCATGCGGTTTTTTCGTGACGAAACCCGACTGAACGGGAGGCCCGGATGGCCGTCCGCGTCGGTGACCCTCCCGCGGAGCGCGCGGGCGACCTTCGGCATACTGGGCGCCGCGGCGGCGCTGGCGGGATGCGGCGGGGATGGAGGCGGCGGCGGAGTCGGAACCGGAACCGGAACCGGAACCGGGAGCGGAGGGGATCCCGCACCGGGGACCGGGAGCGGAGGAGACCCCGCACTGAGGACCGGCGCCCTCCGGGATTCGACCAATGCCCTCACGGATCTGGCTGTCGACGCCGGGTCCGACATCGTCCCGATCAACCTGTCCGCGTCCTACTTCGCTTCCGAAAGCGAAGGCGAGGTTAGCTTCACGGCGACCCTGGAAAACGGCGAGGATCTGAGCACTGTCGGGCTGAGCCTCGATGAAAACGGTCGAATCATCGGCAGGCTCGAGGGAGTTGGAACCGTGGCGGTTCGTGTCGTCGCCTCCGACGGGAACGGCGAATCGTTCGCGAAGACGTTCAACATCACGGCGGAAGCCCCTGGTGGAAGGCCCACGGTCGAGGTCGCGCAACTTGCGGGGGACATGCAAACGGCCGTGGGGGATGAGATCGACGCCATCGATGTGGCCGGCGGATTCGGGGATCCCGATATCGGAGGGAACGATCTGATCTACGCGGTCCGGTTCAGCCGGGACGGCCACGGGCTTTCGTTCGACGAGACGACCCAAGAGATCACCGGCACCTTCACGGGAACGGAGGACGTGACGGCCATCGTCACCGTCGCCAACGGCGAGGGTGGCGGTTCCGTCGAACACAGGATCGTCATTTCGGCGAACCAAAAGCCCGTGGAGGGCGACACGCCCCTTCCCGCGAACGTTGACGCGGTGGTCGGGCAAAGCATGACGATAATCGATTTGGGCGAGGCGTTCAGCGACCCCGAGGGGACTGGACTGTCCTTCGTTGCGCAACGGGTGAACGGTTCGGACTTGACCGCCCTGACCGGCACCGGGCTTACGCTGCTGGAAGACATGATCGGGGGGACGCCGACCACTGCGGGCGCCCTTACGATCCGGGTCACCGCCACGGACGCGAACGGGGCGAGCACGTCCCGGGATTTCACCGTCACCGTGTCCGAGGCGCCCAACAGGCCGCCCTCGGCGACCCCGTCCGCTCCCGCGACCGTGGATCCCGGCGCGGATCTTCCCATCGGATTGAGCGCTTGGTTCAGCGACCCCGACGGGGATACCCTGTCCTATTCCGTGACCGCGCGGGTCAACGGGGCCGAGACCGGGTTGGCGGCGGTCGGGTTGGCGCATGATGGAGCGCGGATTTCGGGAACCTTCACGGGCAGGCGGGATGTGACTGTCAACGTCACGGCCGACGATGGAAATGGAGGGACGGCGTCGCATTCCTTCACCATCGCGGGGTTGGGCAACCGGGATCCCTCGGCGGCATCGGCGGCCGCCACGGTCGATCCCGGGGAGGACCTTCCCATCGATTTGAACGCTTGGTTCGACGACCCCGACGGGGACGCCCTGACGTACTCCGCGACCGCGCGGGCGGGCGGAGCGAATGTCGCCCTGAATTCCGCCAACATCGGCCTGACGCTCGAAGGCGCCAGGATCACCGGTTCATTCTCGGGAAGCGAAGACGTGGAGATAACCGTCACCGCCGCCGACGGGCTCGCCGAAACCACGCACACCTTCACAATCGTGGCGGGGGGGCCCGACCGTTCTGGATCGGACGGGGGCGACGACACGATGGTGGATGATTCGGGACCGGGCGACGATGACACCAACACCGGAGGCGCCGGCGACGATGACACCAACACCGGAGGCGCCGGCGACGATGACACCAACACCGGAGGCGCCGGCGACGATGACATCAACACCGGAGGCGCCGGCGACGATGACACAGACGGCGATCCCGACAGTGGATCCGGCGACGGCGACGTGGCTGTCCACCGGAGCGTGCGGGACGGCTACGCCGTTATCCAGACGGGCGCGCCAATACTTCCGATTGACGTTTCCACGGGATTCGAGGTTCCGGGCTCGGGGACGCTGACGTATTCGGTGCAGGGTTTGGAAGGAACCGGTCTGAGCTTCGCCAACAACTTGATCATGGGAACTTTCTCGGGATTTTCCCCCGGCGAATCTTCCAGGACAATCTCCGTGACGGCCACGGATGAAGACGGCTTGTCCACCACCGATCGATTCGACCTTTACCCGAACTCGCCGCCGGAATCTTCGGTGCTCGCATCGCTGGACAGAACCGTTTTGACGAACGCTCCGATAACGCCAATCGCGGTGGAGGGAATGTTCCACGACCCCGATGGCGACAATTTGACGTATTCCATCACCGTGGGGAGCGATCGTCGATCCTTGGATTCCATCGGACTGGAATACGACGTTTCAACCGGATCGATCAAGGGAACCATCACCGACGCGACCACCCATGTGATCAACGTGCAGGCGAACGATGGAAAGGGTGGTTTCCATAGT
>JANQKA010000283.1 GCA_028281405.1 Hasllibacter sp.
GACCGGTCCCCGACCGTCCAAATGTCCACGAGGAAAGGCCGGGCCGCGGCTGAGCCGAAGCGGCTTGAAATCGATTGAGCGGCGGCTTGGGTGGGAAGATAGTCCCGATTCGACCTCGGCTCGGCGCCCAAACCGTTCGGGCGCGGTTCCCCGGAGACGAGACCGGTCCCCTCCCGTCCCAATGTCCACGAGGAAAGGCCGGGCCGCGGCCGGGCCGAAGCGGTTTGATTCTGATTGAGCGGCGGCTTGGATGGGATACGGCCCCAGTGCACGGGACGTCGGTGAACGTCTGGGCGCCAACGAATTGGATGCGGACACAACAACGGATGACGATGATGTTCGAAGTCCTTCGGCGATTCGCGATGACCTCCGCGCGGCCCGCGCCACCGATTCCTTCATACCGCGGGCGCTCCAACGACCCGCGCCGGGAGTCCTTCGTCCCGCGTCGCCGATTCCATCGAAACCGCGGGCGCTCCCCGCCAATCCATGGCGTTGATTCGGTCCCCCGCCCGGAACCCAAGGGAGGCGGCCCAGGGAAGTCTCAGCTCCGCGCTTTCCTCGCCCCGATTCACCGAAGGGCCACGCGACCAGGCATGTGCGGGGTCAACCGCGTCCCGCGACGGCGGCGGACCTCGCTCTGACCGCGGTTTCACGGACGAGGATTCAATCTCCTCCGGATCCGGACCATGACCGCGATTCTCCGGGGGATCCAATCATATCCGTCAACGGGCAGTTCCGTGGAATCCGCGCGCTCCGGAGAAGACCCGCCGGGTGCGTTTCCTTGTACACCGGTGCCACGCCCCGATTTCACTCGCAGTCCGCCTTTTCGTTTCTGAATCTGAGCTCCCTGCGTCCGCCGCCCGACGTATAGGCGAAATATTCAAAGACGATGGCCGCGCCGTGTTTCATGAAGATTTGGTAGTCCGAATCCCCGCAGGATTCCTCGCGCGCGAAGCTTCCAAAATTTTCCACAAGCAGTTCTTCGCTCGCTTCCGCGATGGATTCCGGCAACCTGATTTCGATAATCAGATCCCTTCCCTCGACCCGCGATCCCACGATGTAGCTCTCTTCGCCGTCCCTTTCCCTTTGGTCCAGGACGATGTTTATCATTTCGGCGTGATGCCGCAGGGCGTTCTCTATGGAAAGGTCAACGAGATCCAAGCGGGGCAAGACGCCGTCCCGAAGGACAGCGGAGGGCACGACCATGGCGGAAACCGAAGCCACGTTGACTGCAAGGGCGACGGAGGACGCGATCAGCGCGACCCTCGATCCGTTCCCCATCCGGGATTTGTCGTTGGGCCGCTTCAAGAGCAAAACGAGGCAAAATACCGGAACGATCGCGATGAAGGCCATCCAGGTCTCGCCGAACGCGTCCATGGACCGGCGGCGGGCGAAATGCGCCAAGGCCGTCATGGCGCTGGTGACGGTGGCGAGCCAAACCGCGATGGCGAGATCGACGCTGATCTTGGCGGTCAGGTAGAAGAACAGCGGGGCGACTCCGAAAACCGCCCCGACGACGAACAGGTTGACGGTGGCGTAGCCGAAACGTCCCACGGGTTCGACGTCCCGGCCCGTCAACGAGAGCGTCAATTGCGCGACCATGAAGAATCCGGCGAGGACCAGATAACTCTGGTAGTGGCCATTCATGTAGCCGGTGATCACTTCGGCCATGTTCGTTCCTCCCTTCGTTCGGGTCCGCGCGCGCGAACCCAATTCCGTCACCCTCCGCCGCGTCCGGATGGATGCCCCTCCGCCTCCCGAGGTGGAAGCGTCAATACCGGTAATGGCCCGTTTTGTACGGTCCCCCGACCGCGACGTCGATGTAGTCCGCCTGATCCTTGCTCAATTCCGTCAGCTTGGCGCCGATTTTCGCGAGATGCAGGCGCGCGACCTTTTCATCGAGATGTTTGGGCAGGATGTATACCTCGTTCTTGTATTCTCCACCCTTGGTCCACAACTCGATCTGGGCGAGAACCTGGTTGGTGAAGGAGGCCGACATCACGAACGACGGGTGGCCGGTGGCGTTGCCCAGATTCAGGAGGCGGCCCTCGGAAAGCAGGATGATCCGGTTGCCCGAAGGCATCTCGATCATGTCCACCTGCTCCTTGATGTTGGTCCACTTGTGATTCCTGAGGCTGGCGACCTGGATTTCGTTGTCGAAGTGGCCGATGTTGCCGACGATCGCCATGTCCTTCATTCCGCGAAGGTGTTCGATGCGTATGACGTCCTTGTTGCCCGTGGCCGTGACAAAGATGTCGGCGGTGGCGACCTCGTCCTCCAGGAGCGTCACCTCGTAGCCGTCCATCGCGGCCTGAAGTGCGCAGATCGGGTCGACTTCGGTCACCTTCACCCTGGCGCCCGCGCCACGGAGCGACGCGGCGGACCCCTTGCCCACGTCTCCGTATCCGCAGACCACGGCGACCTTGCCCGCGAACATGGTGTCCGTCGCGCGCCTGATGCCGTCGACGAGGGATTCCCTGCATCCATACCTGTTGTCGAATTTCGACTTGGTGACGCTGTCGTTGACGTTGATGGCCGGGAACGGCAACAGTCCGTCCCGCATCAATTGATAGAGTCGGTTCACGCCGGTCGTGGTCTCCTCGGAAACGCCCTTTATTTCGTCGCGGGTCCGGGTGAACCATCCGGGCGAGGCCTCCATCCGTTTCCGGATCTGGGCTTTGATGACCTCCTCCTCTTCGGATTGCGGAACCGGAATGATTTCCTCGCCCGCCTCGGCTCGCGCGCCGAGAAGGACGTAGAGCGTGGCGTCGCCGCCATCGTCCAGGATCATGTTCGGGCCCCCGTCGAACAGGAACGACCTGTCGAGGTAATCCCAATGCTCCTCCAGCGTCTGTCCTTTGACGGCGAAGACCGGAACGCCGGCTTCTGCAATCGCCGCGGCGGCGTGGTCCTGGGTCGAGAAGATGTTGCAGGAAGCCCAGCGGACCCCGGCTCCGAGGGCCACGAGCGTCTCGATCAGAACGCCGGTCTGGATCGTCATGTGCAGGGATCCGACGACGCGGGCGCCCTTGAGGGGCTTCGCCGCTCCGTACTCCTCGCGCAGAGCCATCAGGCCCGGCATCTCGGTCTCGGCTATTTCGAGTTCCCGGCGACCGAATTCCGCCAGGCCGATGTCCTTGACCAAATAATCCGCCGTCATTCCACGTTCTCCGGTTGTCCCCGTCAGGTCGCCGCGAATAGCAACGCGGCCCGCTCGGCGCAACAATAATTGGCTGGGTCGAGCCCCCGGAGAGCGGTTGGCGGAATTCCGCGATTGAGGGACGCGGACTCCCATCCGCCGTCTGGGCGGTGCCGGCGCGGAGATCTTGCGCCACCGGCGTCGGATGGCTACGGGCGTGTCATGGCGCGGGTGGACAGGGCATGGCAGCGGATGCTGTCGGGACGGCGGTTGGATCTCTTCGATCCCACGCCGGTGGACATCGAGATCGAGGACATCGCGCACGGCCTGGCCTTCGTCGCCCGCTGGAACGGGCAAACCCACGGCGACTTCCCCTATTCGGTCGCGGAGCACTCGATCCTCGTCGAATCACTCTACAGGCGGATTTGTCCGAACGCTCCCGTCAAATGGCG
>JANQKA010000303.1 GCA_028281405.1 Hasllibacter sp.
CTGCTCGCGGCTCTTCTTGTCGATGTGCGGGGAACGCAGCACCGTGAACCGCTCGAGCCTCGTCGGCAAGGGGATCGGCCCGCGCACCCGCGCGCCGGTCCGCTTGGCCGTGTTCACGATCTCCGAGGTCGACTGGTCGAGCACCCGGTGATCGAACGCCTTGAGGCGTATGCGGATATTTTGACTTTCCATCCTGCGACCCGCTTGTCCGAAGCGCCCCGGACCAGGTCCGGGGCGGCTTGCCTAAACTCTCGTTCTCTCTCGCCTGCGCTACTTGATGATGGAGGCGACGACGCCAGCGCCCACGGTGCGCCCGCCTTCGCGGATCGCGAAGCGCAGGCCCTCGTCCATGGCAATCGGCGCGATCAGCTCGACCTCCATCGCCGTGTTGTCCCCGGGCATCACCATCTCCGTCCCCTCGGGCAGGGACACAACACCCGTCACATCCGTCGTCCGGAAATAGAACTGCGGACGGTAGTTGGTGAAAAACGGCGTGTGCCGGCCGCCCTCTTCCTTCGTCAGGATGTAGGCCTCCGCCTTGAAGTTCGTGTGCGGCGTGATCGACCCGGGCTTCGCCAGAACCTGGCCGCGCTCCACGTCCTCGCGGCCGACGCCGCGCAGCAAGGCCCCGATGTTGTCGCCCGCCTCGCCCTCGTCCAGCAGCTTGCGGAACATCTCCACGCCCGTCACAACCGTCTTGCGGGTGTCGTTGATGCCGACGATCTCGACCTCGTCGCCAACCTTCACGATCCCCCGCTCGACCCGGCCCGTCACCACCGTCCCGCGCCCGGAGATCGAGAACACGTCCTCGATCGGCATCAGGAAGGGCTTGTCCTTCGGGCGCTCGGGCTGCGGCACGTAGCTGTCCACCGAGCCCATCAGCTCCAGGATCGCATTCTTGCCGACCTCGTCCTCCCGGCCCTCCAGCGCGCAGAGCGCCGAGCCCCGGATGATCGGGATGTCGTCGCCCGGAAAGTCGTAGCTCGACAGAAGCTCGCGGACCTCGAGCTCAACCAGGTCCAGAAGCTCCTCGTCGTCCACCATGTCCACCTTGTTCATGAACACCACGATCGCAGGAACGCCGACCTGCCGCGCCAAGAGGATGTGCTCCCGGGTCTGCGGCATCGGACCGTCCGCCGCCGAGACCACCAGGATCGCCCCGTCCATCTGCGCGGCACCCGTGATCATGTTCTTCACGTAGTCCGCATGGCCCGGGCAGTCGACGTGCGCGTAGTGACGGTTCTCCGTCTCGTACTCCACGTGCGCCGTCGCAATCGTGATCCCGCGCGCCTTCTCCTCAGGCGCCTTGTCGATCTGGTCGAACGCCGTGAACGTCGCGCCCCCGCTCTCCGCCAAGACCTTCGTGATCGCAGCCGTCAGCGTCGTCTTCCCATGGTCAACGTGCCCAATCGTACCAACGTTGCAGTGCGGCTTCGTCCGCTCAAACTTCGCCTTTGCCATCTTGTCCGCTAGTCCTTTTCAGCTCCCCGGTGTCCGGTCCCGGCGCCCGCGCGGCGGTCTACCGCGCGCAGCCATCCGGTCCCCTGATCCCGGCCCTTTGGGGGGTCGCATCGCCGGCATCTCAGTGCCGCGTGATCGAACGTCCTGCTCCCGCAAATGCGCAACAGGCCCCCGGCCGCCGCCGTAGGAGCCCCGCTTTAGTCCCACACATGGAGCGGGTGACGGGAATCGAACCCGCGTAGCCAGCTTGGAAGGCTGGTGCTCTACCACTGAGCTACACCCTCCAGAAGACGCAACCTGGGAACCAGCCGACCGTTTTAAAGTC
>JANQKA010000339.1 GCA_028281405.1 Hasllibacter sp.
ACGGCTTCTTGAGCCTGATGCGCACAATTCGCAACGAGGCGCACACCTTCTCGTTATTTGAACGCAAGAGGTCGATAAGGAAATCGTCCGGGTGTCGCGCCTTGATTCCGAATGGCGCGAGAGCCACCTCGGGGAAATCCTTCAGATTTTTGGTTACAATGGTTCCACAACCACCGGCGACGGCGGCGGCGAGAACGTGTCGATCGTCGGGGTCGGGAAGATTGAACGCCTCGATCGTGTCCTCGTGACCCGTCACCAGGCAATCGACGACATGTTTCTCCATAAGGTCGCATGTGCGTTTGCGTGCCGCGGAATCCCGGTGAGGCTCGTTGCGGAGAAGCGCCTCCACCCATTCCCGACAATATCCGCCGTCCACCTTGCGTTGAATAGGTCGGTGGCCGCCATTTCCACCAACGCGCCCCGCAGGGGTGCGGGATACAGGACATTGGCGTCCAAAAGAACCTTTTGGATCTTCATGTCAGTATCCCATGTCCTGCTCTTGAGCTTCGGCAACGAGTTGGTCAAGCACGGCTCTGCGCTTGATCTTGTTCACATCCCTATAATTCATCACATCGTGCACGCGCATGCGGGGATGATTCCCGACCATTCGATACGGGATTTCGTTTCTCTCGAGAATCTTGATGACGAAGTGCGGTTCGGTGTACAGCACGTCCGCGGCTTGGGCGACGCTCAGTTCCGCTCCCTCGTCGGTGTTTGTTCCGCCGTGTTCGGACGCCATCCCGGCCAAGATGTCGATTAGATGCTCGACGGCGCCCGGGGGGATCGCGATGGGTTCCGCGTCCCCGGCGCCGGCGACCAGGATATTGAGGGGTGCCTCTTTGGAGGCGTGGCGGGAAAGTTCCCGCATCGCGGCGCGGGCTATGAGAGCTTCCTGCCGATCGGGCGTGAGATTGTCGTTCTTGCTCATCGGACCTCCATCTTGTTCGGCTTCCCTTGGAATATAATTGTGTCCATGCAAGGACGTCAAGAGGGCGGAGGAGGTTTCGCAAATTTCCGTTCCGCCGATCCCGCTCCACATGGACTCGGTCCCGTCGCGGGCGGGATCCGCGCGAACATGCTTCCATTTCAGTCGCGAACGAGGCCCTGTTCTTCGAAGCGTCATGGTCTTGTGCCTCGTCTCCTGGGACACCATCGCCCTCGGCTTCTTCCGGACGCTTGTCCACATGGCCGCAGTCATGAATGGCGCGCGCCCGTTCCGATTGGAGCGGGAGAAGGCCCACCGGATCGTCGCGTCCGTCTTGATCGCGGATTCGGTGGTGGAGCCGGCGTGCGCTTCACCCGTCGGAAAGGGAAGATTGTCCCGGATCCGTTTGGACGGGAACGGAGGGGACGGCTCTCCCGTCGTCCCCGTCGGATGCCGCGGCGGGCGCGTCCGTGAGGTCAAGCCTCGTGCTTGAAGGCCCCAATCAACGGATTGATCGCTCGTGGGATCAACGCCCTCGATCTTCCGAGGTGACCGTGTCCCGCGCGCACGAACGAATACAATCTCGGTCTGAACCTTCCGGGATTGCTGATCCGTGTCGCGCGCGCGAGGCGAATTCGCCCGGATGGGTTGCGCAATGTCGGGACGGGCGTTAGGGTGGACGAGTGTTGGCGAATTCTCATCCACCCATCCGGTGCGGACATGCCGAAGCGCCGGATTCCATGAACTGGTCCCGAAGGCGCGGAAGCGAAGATGGCAAAATTATTGAGCGAACCGCGGCGTCCCGCAGGTCGGCGGGCAAGTCCTTTCCAAGCGGTTGACGGGGCGGGGCGTCCACACGGTCGTTTCCCGACGACCAAGCGGGATGCCATCCACTTTTGCAAGGGGGATCCCGCCGAACTTGAAACTCTGCGCGCGATGGTCGGGCAGGGTGATTTGATCGAAGTTGCCGAGCTGATCTTCGTCGACGCGGGTCGCGGCGCCATCGAACACACCATCCGCAAGAAATGGGCTGAAGTCGTGGCGCACTGTTATCCCGACGGGGTCGTGACGGATCGCACCGCCATCGAGTACGGCCCGTATCACGGCGACGATCCCGACGGGCCGGGCCATGTGTTCGTGTGCGCGCCCGAGCCGCCCAGGAGAATCGAGTTGCCCGGGTTGACGGTGTCTCAGCGCGAGGGTCCCGGTCCGATTCAAGGCGAGGATGTTCCCTACATGGGAACCTGGGTCGCGGGCCCGGCGAGGCGGGTTCTCGTCAACATGGTGACTCCGGACTCCAGCGCCGGTCCCGCGGAAACAATGGGTTCGGACGCGATGGAGGCGCATTTGGACTCCACCATGTACGAATACGGGGAGGAAAAACTGAAATCCTTGGTCCGTGACGCGGAACGCGTCGCCGTCACACTCGGACGCGACATGGAATATCGACGAATGGGCGACATTGCGGGATCGCTGTTGAGCGGTCGCCAAGCGGGCGCGTTGAAATCCCCCGATCTCGTGGGCGCGTCGGGACACCTCGTCGACCGTAAATTGCTTGGACAGGTGGACCGCCTCGCGTCCCATTTGACCGCGAACCCGGCCGAGGATGTCTTGGATACGAACACATCCTGGGAGTCACGGAAGGTCTCCTGTTTCGTGGAGTCCTACTTTTCGAATCACATCGAGGGAACCAGGTTTTTCGTCGAACGGGCGAAGGAAATCGTGTTCGACGGGAAAATACCACCCGAAAGGCATGAGGACGGTCATGACGTGTTGGGCGTGTACAACAACCTGATCCGGCAACCCATCACTCAATTCAAGGACATGACTCCCGAGGATTTCATCGAGACGCTGAAATCCGACCACGCCCGGGCGATGGGAGAGAGACGGTATTTGAATCCGGGCCGGTTCAAGACAAAAAGGAACATGGGCGGCCCGGCTATCTTCACGGATCCGAACAAGGTCCACGGCTCCCTGTTGGAGGGCTTTCAAATCGTCCAATCCGTCAAGAACGACTTCGCCCGCGCGGTCACCGCCAAGTGCCTGATCGTCGGGGTTCATCCCTTCAATGACGGCAATGGCCGGGCATGCCGGGTCGCGATGTCCAGGGAGTTGGTCGTGAACGGGCTGTGCCACATCGTGGTTCCAATCGCGTTCAGGAACGATTATCTGAACGGGATGAGGGTGCTGACCCGGGACGACAATCCCGACATCATCGTCCGCTCCCTGCGCAAGTGCCAGAAAATCTCGGCCGCGTGTTCGTCAGGGGATCTATGTGAATCGGTGAATCTGTGGGCGGCCTCCCACGCCTTCCTGCGCGATGGCCGACATGTGAATTTCGGAATGCCGGATCCTACCGCGGAAATCGAGTGGAGGGACAGGGTTCCGGCGCCGGAGGAGTATTGGAGGGCGGTGGACCACGACGAACAGAACGCCGGCGTCCAAGGACTTCTGGGTGGCCTGGATCCAGCCCCAAGCGTAAAGGTGACCGTTGGAGGAGCTCCGTTGGGGTGAGTTGACATGCCCCCCGATTTACCCGCGTTCCAAACCGGACAATGTTCTCTCCTTGGCCACGGCCAGGGCCGCGGCGGTCGTCGTCTCCTCCCTCTCCCGTTCCCAATCTTCCTCTTCCCAAGCGGTATTCTCCAAAGCGGCCGCATACACCGCCGACGGAAGGCCGCCAAGGCGGCTTCGCGGCCGCTCCGCGTTGCATGCGACCCTCCGGCCTCGAGAATTTCACGCGAATCGCCCAAGATTGATGATCAATGATCGTGGCGGTTCAGGCACTCGTCGTGGCAACGGCCTTTGAAACCAGGCTTGATCGGCCGGACCCGGACGTTGGCCCCGCCGAAAGCCTGACCGCTCGGAAATCGCTCCCATAGTGGGATTGATGGCCAACGGGGTGCGCCTGCCGGCCGGGAAAGGGGCGTGGACTTGTCGGCGGGACGGCGCGGGCGCAAGGCGGGGTTCGGTCCATGCCGGGCGATGGAACTGAGGGACCGGGGTTTGACGATGAACAGGCCGCGGATAGGATGAACTTGTCGCGGTTCAAATTCCACTCCAAACTAAGGAAGGCGGGCGCGGCGTGGGTCGGACGCGCGGGGGAGGGGGATGGTGTGACCCTTCGATGGACATTCGGCGTCACCGTTTCGCTCCGTCTCACCCGTGAAGCCGTCGTTCCAAGTTCCGATGTTTCCGAACAGACGGAATCGAATGTCGGCAGGACCTGGGAGCGGGGCGGCTTAGCGGCGAGATTACGGCTTGACGATGCCGTCGAGAAGAAATCCTCCGGCGGATTGCATGGCGGTTCCGGGTTACGAATCCACTGGCACGGCGCGTAATCGCGGATGGGTCCGATCGATATGCCGGCGATGCATCGGAGGGGGCTGTTGGCCCTTGTCCACCGAAGGGCGCGTCAAAGCGAATCGCGGTGCCGTTCAAATTCGGCAACTGTTTCCGAAAGCCTTTCCTTGGCCAGGGTTTCAAAGTATTCGTCACGCTGAACGACGGCATCTTGAGCCTGATGCGCGCAATTCGTAACGAGGCGCACACCTTCTCGTTGTTTGATTGCAAGAGGTTGAGAAGAAATCGTCCGGGCGTCGCGCATTGATCGCGCATGGCGGTCTCGAATCCCAAGATCGAAAGCATAAGGATTTCTCCATTGATTGATGTCGGTGAGTGTCAAGGAATCGGAGAAGCGTTGGTCCGCCATGGTTGATTTGGGAACGGCGTGAACTTCCGGCATGGATTGTTCCGGCGACGAAGGATCCCGCCAGTTTGGAAGCGCGAACCCCGTGACCGGAACCGAATCACCGTTGGAGCGAATTGTCTGGCGGCATCGGAATCCGTTGTCGCGGCGCGGATTTATTCCGACCCGGGTTTCCCCGCTTGTCGTTGGCCTCCTTGAACAGTCTTTCACCCACTTCCCGGGGGGATGGCCTCTCGCCTGGAGTCGATTCGTCGGAGGTGTTGGGGGATTGACCCATGTTGCTTTCGCTTCGGGTAACCGGCGTTGATCCATGGGTTGAAAGGTCGATGTCGAGGGAATTCTGAAGACCATCCTTCCAAGCCGATTCCATTTTGTGGCCCCAATCATTCCATTGGAAGGTGGCGAATGTATCCAACATTTCGGGAAGGACTTGACGGATTCCAGCTCCGACCTCATCCATGATGCTACGCGATTTTTCATCGGATAATCCCGCGAATCCACCCAACTTCACGATGTCTTCCGGTTTTGGCCATTTGAAGGATTTGTTGGATTTGCCGAGAGGCAGCGCCGGCGTTTCGTTGTGAAGATAAATCGTTGTTGTGACAATATCGTACGCCGGCGCGAGTTTGAAGGGACCATTTCGCGCATCCTCATACAGAACCGCGAAATTCTTCAAATGGGCGTCTCCGTTCCTGAGCGAGAAA
>JANQKA010000422.1 GCA_028281405.1 Hasllibacter sp.
GCGGCCCGCGCTACCGATTCCATCAAAGCCTCCGGCACTCCACCCGGCGAATCGCCGCGTCCATTTCGAATCATCCAAGCCGTCGCCGTCGGAGACAGACACGCCTCCCCGCGGGTGTGATTCCGGTTTGTGGTCGGCAACCCCTGCCCGGGCATACGCGACATCCCTCCACGCGGGCGTGGTTTTCGGATTCATCCTCGGTACCCCAGCGGCGTGGAGGCTATCCCTCCACGCGGGGGTGGAATTCGGGGCGAATCAAATCATGCCCGCCGACCCCGGAGTTGGTAAGGTTGCGCGATCCCGTTCATCGGGACGGCCTTCGCGCATCGGTTCAACCCGCCCTCCGCGCGGGGGATCGTCGGTGGCCGCGATGTGGGGAGTGGCCGGGAATTCCAATCCGTCCACCGCACGGGATCGTCATTGGCGAGGCGGCCGCGGTTGCGCCGGTCGTGGACTGTTCTCCGGCTGGGACCGTGCTCCGGCGTTAGCTCGCCTTGAACCGAGCGCGTCCGGGGTGAGCCGACCGGTTCTCCACGCTGTCCTCCGCGCTGGCGCGTCCTTCGCCGCGAATCGGAGGTTGTCGCGTCGATTCCACAGTGCTGGTGGCGGGCAGGCGGAAGGGATGGCACGGACGGCTGACGGTTCACGGTGTGACGAGGGGAGGATTCGGTCCCGGTTGTGGCGCGCGCCGTCCGAGGATTGGGAATTGTGGATTTGGAAATGAAGGCAAGCCCCGGTTGGTGTGCCGCGGAGCCGCCTCGATTACGGGCCTCGACGACGCTCATACCCAAGGATGTAAAGGCTCGTCGCCGCGCTTCGACGCGGTGGAAGGCCGGGAAACGGTTTCGCGGAACATTTCGTGGCATACTCAAGCCAACCGCACGCCGCCGCGGCGTGTGGCGATTTGGCGGTGATTGACGCCTCCGCCGGGAATCCGGTAGGAGCCGCGGCGTGGCGTTTCACATTGGGTTGCGGGCCACGCGGAATGCGCAGCCCAAACCGAGATCCTTCGGTATCCCAGATGCTCCCCCGAGGGGTGTCGGAGCGGGCGCGCGAGGAGGAAGAAGTGACGAGACGGCCCGAAACCGACGCGGTCCACGCCGGCGTCAGACGATCCGGTTACGGCGAGGTCGCCGAAGCCATCTTCCTGACCCAGGGATTCGTCTACGACACCGCCGAGCAGGCGCGGGAGCGGTTCCTGGAGTGCGGAGACGACGAATTCATCTACGCGCGCTACGGCAACCCCACGGTGCGCATGTTCGAGGAGCGGATCGCCTCCCTAGAAGGCGCTGAGGACGCCTTCGCCACGGCTTCGGGCATGGCCGCCGTATCGGGAACGTTGATGTCGATGCTCAAGAAGGGAGACCGCGTGGTTTCGTCGCGGGCGCTTTTCGGCTCCTGTCTTTACATTCTGGAGACGGTGCTTCCCCGCTTCGGAGTGGAGGTCGTGTTCGTCGACGGCACCGACCTCGACGCGTGGCGCGCCGCGCTGACGCCGGAGACCACGGCGGTGTTCATCGAGTCTCTCTCCAATCCGACGCTCGAGCTGATCGATATCGCCTCCGTGTCCGTCCTCGCTCGGGAAGCGGGCGCGACCCTGGTGGTCGACAACGTGTTCGCGACCCCCATATTCCAGCGGACCTTCGAGTTGGGAGCGGACGTCATCATCTATTCTGCGACCAAGCACATCGACGGGCAGGGACGGTGCCTCGGCGGGGTGATCCTCGGAAGCCGCGACTTCGTCCGCGACACGGTGGAGCCGTACCTCAAGCACTCCGGCGGGGCGATCAGCCCCTTCAACGCGTGGGTCATGCTCAAGGGCATGGAAAC
>JANQKA010000445.1 GCA_028281405.1 Hasllibacter sp.
GCATTCGACTCCGCGGCCTCCTCGGCCGCCTCGTCCCACTTGATCGCTTTGGGCTTCCTGGTCAGCGCGAATTTCAGCACATCGTCGACATGATCAACCGAGATGATGTTGAGGCCCTTCTTCACGTTGTCGGGGATGTCGCGCAAATCCTTCTTGTTCTCGCGGGGAATCAGCACCGTTTTGATGCCCCCCCTCAGCGCGGCCAAAAGCTTCTCCTTCAAGCCGCCGATCGGCATGGCGTTGCCGCGAAGCGACACCTCGCCCGTCATGGCGATGTCCTTGCGAACCGGAATTTGCGTCAGGACCGACACGATCGAGGTGACCATCGCCAATCCCGCCGACGGTCCGTCCTTCGGCGTGGCCCCGTCGGGCACGTGCACATGGATGTCCATCGTGTCGAACTTCGTCGGCTTGATCCCGATCCGCGGCGAAATCGATCGCACGTAGGACGCCGCCGCGTCGATCGACTCCTTCATAACGTCCCCGAGTTTGCCGGTCGTCTTCATCCGACCCTTGCCCGGCAGCCGCAACGCCTCGATCTGCAGCAAATCCCCGCCGACCTGCGTCCACGCGAGGCCCGTCACCGCACCGATCTGATTCTTCTCCTCCGCGAGTCCGTAGCGGTGCTTCCGCACCCCCAAGTACTCCTCCAGATCCCCCGGGCGCACGACGACCTTCCTGGTGTCCTTCCTCACGATTTTGGTCACCGCCTTGCGCGCCAATTTGGCGATTTCCCGCTCGAGGTTCCTCACCCCCGCCTCGCGGGTGTAGTAGCGGATCATGTTGGTCAGGGCGCTATCCGTCAGGTCGAATTCCCCCGACTTCAACCCGTGATTTCCGATCTGCTTGGCGATGAGGTGCTTCCGCGCGATCTCGCGCTTCTCGTCCTCGGTGTATCCGGAGAGCGGGATGATCTCCATCCGGTCGAGCAGTGGTCCCGGCATGTTGTAGGAGTTCGCCGTGGTCAGGAACATCACGTTGGACAGGTCGTATTCCACCTCGAGATAGTGGTCCACGAAGGTCGAGTTCTGCTCGGGATCGAGCACCTCCAGCATCGCCGAGGCGGGATCGCCGCGGAAATCGCGCCCCATCTTGTCGATCTCGTCCAAAAGGATCAGCGGGTTCGTCGTCTTGGCCTTCTTGAGCGCCTGCACGATCTTGCCGGGCATGGAGCCGATGTAGGTGCGCCGGTGGCCCCGGATTTCGCTCTCGTCGCGCACGCCGCCGAGGCTGATGCGGATGAATTCCCGCCCGGTGGCCTTCGCCACGGACTTGCCCAGCGAGGTCTTTCCCACGCCCGGAGGCCCGACGAGGCACATGATCGGCCCCTTCAGCTTCTTCGAGCGCCGTTGCACGGCGAGGTACTCGACGATCCGCTCCTTGACCTTCTCGAGGCCGTGGTGGTCCTCGTCCAGTATCCTTTGGGCGCGGCCCAATTTCTTCTTCACCTTGGATTTCACGCCCCACGGGATGCCCAGAATCCAGTCGAGATAGTTCCGCACCACCGTCGCCTCCGCCGCCATCGGAGCCATGGATTTCAACTTCTTAAGCTCGGCTCCGGCCTTCTCCCGCGCCTCCTTCGACAGCTTGGTCTCCTTGATCTGCTTCTCGAATTCGGAGATCTCGTTCCGCGCCTCCCCTTCGCCGCCGAGTTCCTGTTGAATCGCCTTCATCTGCTCGTTCAGGTAATACTCGCGCTGAGTGCGCTCCATCTGGGATTTCACGCGGGTCTTGATCTTCTTCTCGACCTTCATCACGCTCATTTCGCCCTGCATCAGCCCGTAGACCTTCTCCAGCCGCACGGCCACGTCGAGGGTCTCGAGGAGCTCCTGCTTCTGGGAAAGCTCTATGGTCAGATGCCCCGACACGAGGTCGGCAAGACGATCGGGATCCTGGGTTCCGGAGATCGACGACAACGCCTCGTCCGGGATGTTCTTCTTCACTTTGGCGTAACGCTCGAACTCCGTCGACACCGAGCGCAGGATCGCCTCCACCGTCTTCGAATCGCCCTCCAGCTCCTGCAAGGGCTCCGCGGAGGCTTCGAAAAACTGGTCGTTGTCGACGAAATCCGTGATCTTCATGCGCGATCGGCCCTCGACGAGCACCTTCACGGTGCCGTCGGGCAGTTTGAGGAGCTGCAGCACGTTGGCGAGAACGCCGGTGCGGTGGATGCCGTCCCGGTCGGGGTTCTCCTCCGACGGGTCGCGCTGGCTCGAGAGCAGGATGTCCCGGTCGTCCGCCATCACCGCCTCGAGCGCCTTGACCGATTTCTCGCGGCCCACGAAGAGCGGCACGATCATGTGCGGAAA
>JANQKA010000477.1 GCA_028281405.1 Hasllibacter sp.
GTATTTACGCGAATGTGTTTCTCCCGAACTTGCCAAGGCCCAAGTCGGCGGGCGAGGATCGGAGGATGGTCTTTTCAAGGGACCAGGATGATATCGAGATTGTTTCGGAGAGCTTGTTTGGCGATGCGGACCATATGCCCGGCGAGGTCGCGGCCGCATGTTTCGACTTGTACTTGGGAAACCTCAAAAAGCGTAATTCAAAAGCCGAAAGGTCCAGAGTATGAGCGTTCTCGGATAGAGCGCCTATGCTTTTCCGGTCAGTTCAGCTTATCTGATAACCGCGCGGTTCTCGTGAAACAGGTCCTCGGCCGGTTTGGCGCGACCGGGAGGCTGCGACCGAGGTGGGCCGAAATTGAACTGGGCTTGATCAAACCCGTGCGAGGCGGGGTCAAATTCGTCCTCATCGAATCCGAACGGACACGGGAGCGGGATTCCGCGGAATGTCCCGGATCCGTGATGGTCCAGCACTCCAAGACGGAGGAATGCCTTGCGGAGCACCATAGGTGTTGATGTCACCAATGACACACCCGTCGCCTTCCGCCTCGTGGATTGGGCGCGCCGCCGGTTCATCAACGGTCGGCGTGGTATTGAGAGGTTGACCAGTTTGGTCAACAAGAAATATCAACAGGCGTCGGAGAATACGGCCCGCCCCTGTCATGCGGAATCCGCGCCATCCGCTTCGAACCTTGCGGAACGCGCGGAAGTATGTCGGAATACACGGCTCACGCCACCAAGTCGTCCAAATCCAGACCAAGAACGTCGGCCAACGCCTTCAAAGTGGATACCCGGGGGTCGATCTTGCCGTTCTCGATTCCGCATACGGTTGCCGTCCGGACGTTCGCTTGGTGCGCCAACGCCGCTTGGGTAAGTCCAGCGGATCTCCTCCATGCGGCGAGCGGATGCAGGGTGCCCTCCAGCATCGCCACCACCAGCTCGGATGGCATGACCGGCGCCCCGGCGCTGTCCTCAATGGCCTGTTCGGCCAAGGCGTTGTCACCGGCGTCTTCGACCAATGCGTTGAACTCCGCCTCGGTCAGGACGACCATCTTCTCGCCCCGCATGTTGACCGCCTCGTTCATGTCGACATCTCCTACACCTGTGGACATCCTTCCTATGCGCCACTCGGACGACGATGACGCCATCCTTGACCTCGAACACCGCTCTCCAAACACGATGTCGAAGGCGAAAACGGTCAACTCCCTTCAACCGTTTCACATCGCCACGCCCAGTAGCCGCGTGGTTGGCCAACTTGGCGATCAGCGCCTGTCGATCTTTCGGAGGTATCTTTGCCAAGCCTTTCAGCGCAACCAGCGTATACTCAACACGCATCGGACCCTCTCCATGACGCGCCCGGCGGTCGTATACAGCTCAAAATCACCGATGGCAAGTCGGACGGCCACGCCTTGGGCACCACGCGGCCAAAGGCGGAGCGGCCCCCGAGACCGGCGCGGCGGGCACAGCCAATGCCTCCGTACGCGCGACGCGGTTTCGGGTCAACCGTCGTTCCCGCCCGATTCCGCGGTTCAATGCCATCCGCGGAGCGGCACGTCCGGTGCCTCCTCCATGTAACGACCCCGCTCACCGGTTCACGTCGAGCCTTGCCCGGGAGACGGCGTGCAAGGGCATCCAAGGCCTGTTGACATACATTCCGGGCGATCATTGTCGCGCCAAGAGGCCGGATCGCCGCGTTGCCGCCGCCGATCTTGCCGCATCCCGTCACGATTTCCCTGTTGATCTTCGCGGAGATAATCTCGATCCGGCGTCGCAACCCGCGCTTCTTGACGCCGTGGTTCCGCCGCTCCGTGCGGGGGATTCCGGGCGGATTCCCACCGTCACCATTGGATCCCGCTCCCCGGGTTTGTTCGGCAACCAGCCGACTTCGAACGCCTTGTCCGCGATGAGTCCGTCGAATGACCCGTTCTCGAGCCGCTAATCGGCCGCATTCTGGTTGTGCGCTTGGCGGGGGAGCGGAGAGAAGTCGATCAGGTGGCCGTCCGCGTGGACCAACTTGACGACATTGGCGACCGGTTCGCCGGTTCGCCGATTCCTTCCCGCGCCGGCGGCCTTCTGTCGGCTATGTGGAGGCACAGTCGATCATCACGCGCTCGGAGTCGAATTCCCAGCGCAACTCGCAGTACGGTCGCTCATAAGACCAGCCCACTGAAACTCACCTCGCTTAGACGAGTCCGTCCTTGGAGAGAGGTGAGCCTCCCGCCACATGGTCGACCCCGACACGGCGTCGGCTGGCCGAAGCCGTGGGCGAACCCGTCAGCCCGATCGGCGATGATGCGCTCATGCTCGCTCGGATGGGAAGCGGACCAGGACCATCAGGCGTGGTAGCCGAATCCGAAGAATCTCCGCGACCTCGCGAATCGCGCCTCA
>JANQKA010000484.1 GCA_028281405.1 Hasllibacter sp.
GCCGAATCGATTCGCCCGATTCGTTTCGGTGGCCAATCCCACCCGATTCGCTTCGCGCGGTGGCGGATCTTTGGACCTGTGGGGGCGGTATTCCAAGGATATCGATGGAGTCAACCGGGCCAAGCGGGGCCGACCGGCGGTGCCGCGCGCTTACCGAATCGCGCCGATCCCATGTCCGTCAGGAACACCGCTCCGCCGTGCGGCGGCGGAGAAACCTTGGCTCCATTGATCCGCCAAGACGCGGTTCGGGACCGCTCGCCGAGACGCCCGCCGCGATTCACCCGGCGTCTCCGGACGGAAACCCGGGTCCGGCCCGCGCGCCGAATTGATTCGCCCGATTCGTTTCCGGGGCCAACCTCACCCGATTCGCTTCGCGCGGTGGCGGATCTCTGGACCTGTGGGGGCGGTATTCCGAGGTCTCGACGGAATCACCCGGGTCCACCGGGCCCGCCGCCCCGACTGCCCGGCCGCGCGCCAACCGAATCGCTCCGATCCAATGTCCGTTCGGAACATCGCCCCGCCGTGCCGGTGCGGCGAAGCCCTGGCTCCATTGATCCGCCGGGCCACGTTCGGGGCCGTTCGCCGGGAATTCACGCGGCGCGACGGGTCGCGGGCATTTCGGCTGGGTGTATCCCGGGTGGAGGTGACGATTTGTCTGGGCCGACCGCTCCTGGTTGAAAGAATCCGGCGCGGACCTGCGCGGCGGCATCGTCCGTTCAAGAATCCCTTGGCGGAGATCAAGGACCGCGGGCGGTCGCGACGCGGCGCGGCAAGTCCGGCCTTGTGGCGCGCCACCTGGTGTCGCGGGGTCGATGATCTCCGCGGGACGATGTCATGGAGTCCGGTCGCGCCGCCTCCCGATTTCGCAAGGGATGTTTCGTTTCGTGGCGTAACGCTCCGGTGGCGGACGGGTGGAGGCGCGGGTCGCGCGGGCCGCGCTGGACGACGCCCGCGAAGCGCTTTCAGGGACGCCCGGAGCGATTCGCCCGCCCCCGTTCCTTCGGGGGGATCACGATGAGGCGCGAATCAGCTGTTCCCGCGGGAAGTTCCCACCGACGTCGGCGAACGGGGTGATTCGCGCCGAATCGGGCACGTCCCGGGGGGCGGTGGCGCGGTGCGCCCGCCCCGGGAGGGATTCAATCTCTCGGTGAGATATCGCGGTTGCTCGCTGGGATTCGATATGGTGCGGTCTGACGAAACGCATCCGCGGATGGGGAATCGATCCCACGCGGAAATGTTTTTGTATGATGACGCATTGGGTTGTTCACCGCGACCGCGTCGGAACCATAATCCGATTGCGACCATCGAAAGGAGACCAAGATGCGACTCTGGCCATTCAAAGGCGCCAGCGGGAAGCGGATTTCGAAGCTTCGGGACGACGATGACATTTTCCAAACCGAATTTCTGCCCGATGGAACCGAAGTCGTCGTGCTGCGTCCGGATGTCTACAAAGCCAGCCTCGAAGCGGGAGCCAAGGTTCTGAAGAAGTTGCCGAACCCGCCCTTGCCGGACGACATTTCCTATGGTCGGAATCGCCAACATCGACCGTCTTTCTCGAGGGAGGACCGGGTGGAGCGGATCTCGAAGCTCTGGGACGACGGTGACATTTTCCAAACCGAATTCCTGCCCGATGGAACCGAAGTCGTCGTGCCGCGTCCGGATGTCCACAAGGCGTGCCTTGGAGCGGGAGCCAAGGTTCTGAAGAAGTCGCCGAACCCGCCCTTGCCGGACGGAATATCCCATGGCCGATAGCGCCCCCGCTCCGTTCCTGACGCGTGGAGGCGTGGCCTTGGACCGAGGAGCGTTGGGAGCGGTATTTCAAGGATCCCGGCGGAAGACGGGATGCGCGGAGGGCGAACTGTCACGGAGCGGTCGCGGAAGTGGTCCATGATTCGCGCGGAAAACCGACCCGCTTCAGAACATCGACGAGAACAGGTTGTCGCCATCTTCGCCGGAAGCGGT
>JANQKA010000487.1 GCA_028281405.1 Hasllibacter sp.
TCCGAATCGAGTTTCGCGCAGGTATTCATATGCCGCGCCGTGGTCTTGAAACGCTGTTCGCGGTTGTTCGCGAGGGCGAACAGAATCAAGGATCGCAATAAGATGACGGACTCCAGCGGATGCTCCGGCGCAAGCGCCTTGGCGGCGTCGGTCAGTGGTTCGTAATGATCGCAATCCAGATGCCCCTCGCGGGCGGCGACCAATGCCGCGGCGAGCTCCAGATCGGGCCATTTCATGCAGAATTTCAGCGCGTCCGCCATGTTGGGAAGTCCCATGATCACGTCACGGACCCGCTTCAGCGCTTCCTCCCCCTCGGAATCAGGCAGGATATCGAGGTATCTTCGCAGGGATTTCACGCAAAGCGCCCGCGTGAAATTTTCCCACAGGTCGGCGCGGAGTTCGTCGTGGCGACCCAGGGCTTCGAGGCAGTCGGAACGGATCTCGTCCAATTCCGGGTTGTCATACCTGGCTCCGTGGCCCCTTTCCTCCAAGCCGGCGAGGGACTTTTCGACAAGTTTCAGGGCCTCTTTGTGCCGGCCCGCCTTCAGCAAGCGGCCAGCCGCTTCCTCGGCCTCGTGTCTGTACAACAATTGCTCGGGGGTGTATTGAGACAACCAAGCGTCGACATCGTCCTGTTGATCCGCGACGTCCTTGAGGATTTTTTGCGTTTTTTTGTCACCGGAGTAACTCATGACCACGTATTTCCAATCCTCCTCGCTGAATCCGGATGCGGAGCGTTCGGCTTCCAAGTCGTCGAATGGAGCGTCCATGTCGTCTTCCGCCAGCGACCGAAGCCTCGCGAATCCTTTCTTTCCCAATGCCTCGCCGAGGGATTCGATCTCGCCATGATGACCGCCGTTCACGTCCTCGATAATCGCCTCGTAGACGGTGTCGGCCAAGTCGACGGGGTCGATCGTCAGACGCGGAGCCAAATTTTCGACCGCGGTCATGACCGCCACCACGACGTCGTATATGGCGGGGTCATATTGCTCGAGTCGCTCGGTGACCCCGGGCATGAGTTTGAAAAGCGACCAAAGCAGCTCGAAAGCCAGATTCGGATCATCCGGGGCGATGATGGATTCGATCGACCCCGTCAGTCCGATGAGATCTTCCTGAAGCTTCCGCCGCGCATCCGGCGAAATCTTCCCCTTCGAGCGCCTGACCGTGGCGATGCGCTTGCGCGCCTCAGCGGCCGCCGCGTTCATTCCGAGCGTGGAGGACAGCAGCATCCTCACATGCCGCTTCCGCGCGGAGTCCCCCTTCACGAGTTCAAGGACCAAATCCGCGAGCGAATCCGCTCCGAGATCCAGAAGATTCTGTTTGTTGAGCGGCTTGACGGCCATGTCATTCCTCCCATTCGCGCCGATTGCGCCTTGCGCCGCATCCGGCCAACGCCATGCGCGCCGGGGAGGACGTCCCCCGCGCGCCGATTTCACGAAGCCGCGGCCGGAGAGGTTCCGGCAGCCGAATCCTCGGCTCGGGCCTTCCATAAGACGCCGAAGCACCGGAAAACCTCGATCGGTTCGTTCTTCACGCATTCAAGGGGCGAACGCAACATCCTCGATGCGACCACCTTCGGAGCCTTCGCCATACTCCCGCGACGCCACAACCCGCGACGGACCTCCGCCGCCCCGGACCGGGGGGACGCTCCGGCAACCGCGGAGTCGGCCGGAACACAGGGTCTTGGAATCAAGGCTAAAAGCAGGATTTCTCGACGCTCGCGTCCTCGATGCGCTGCCGGTCGCCCTTGAGGTCCGCTATATCGTGGGGGCGGCGGGATCCCAGCGGCAGAACCGCGAGTGTCAAGGGGATCGCCCAATAGGGGTGGGGCAGGAGGGCGGCGAGGATGACCAGGACATCGTCGAATTCCTCTTCGCCATCCTGCATCACCGACAACTCGCGCAGTTCGCCTCCGACTCGGATCAACTGACCGTGGAGCTGCGAACACGACATGTCCGCGTATGGATTCGGCGTGGTGTGTTCGGTCGCGCGGATCCGGGTCGAGTCTTCGGCGCAACCGGTTAAGATCAGCGCACCGATCAGGACGCGGACGAGGGCGGGGGCCATGGACTTCACGTGGGTACCTTTCGAACGGGCGTGACGGGACCGTGTCCGGGAGGCGAATCGGAGCGTCCGCTTCCCCAACGCATCGGGATCCCCCATCGCACGGAACGCGGAAGTGCTCAAGTAAATCGAGGCCGCGTCATCCCGCCCATCGGTTCGGTCATCCAAGGGATAAGGACTCCAACCTTCGCGGGGATGGGAAGCGATTTCGTGGACCGGCGGAATCATCGCTCCGGACTCCATCCGTCGGGACGGGCGTGTTGGCCAGCCGCGTAAATTCCACCGCTCCGAGCCGGAACCGGATCGTTGACATGCGGCGGCGCGGCGCGATGACGCGGCTCAGGCGGCTGTTGGAACCGCGGTTGCGCAATTCCGCGACCTTGCGCGCCCGCGGCGCACGGCGGCGGCCGGGGCCGGATCCCGCGCGCGCGTTCTGTTCGTCGTGAATGTCGTCGACCGGTTGGACGGAGGGAGCATTTCCGCCCGACGCGGGCTCCGTCGGACGGGAGGAATTCCAATGGCGTCCGGGATGATATCGATTGGTGGAGGCGCCGCGAACCGCCCCGGTCATCCGCTTGCCGCGGATCCGTGGCGGCGGCATTCACCGGAGTCCGAGCGACGGCGGGTTCCGCCCGGGGCGCGTTCGGTCCGACGGCCCGGGGTCCGTGTGGAAAGACGGGAACGCGGTGGGAGAAAACGCGCTCGGACGGGAACGTCCCTCCGGCGACGGGCGCCGATATCGGATCGGGGGAAGCGGCATGAAATTTCGTACCCGAGTCCGTTGATTTTCCGTTGATTTTTTGTTTCCATGTCGGTAAAATCCCGCAACATCTTTTGTCGCCCGGCATTACCTCACGACCGTCGGGCACCGGCCGGTGGGAAATCCGGTGCGCGAATTTCGGGGAAATCTTCGCATGGCGATGGAAATTCAACGGGCGGTCGGGGGCGGCGCCTCCGACGCGTCCGCGGGCACGAGGTCGATGGGCGGCGAGGGCGGTTGCGCAAGGGATGGCCGCGGATGACCCAACCCGGCGAAGTGACCCTGCAGATCCAACCGCGGATTCGCAAGGGGGCGTTTTTCGACGCGGCCTTGCGGCACGGCTGCCGCAGGTTCTCCGTCTACAACCGCACGTACAGCCCCAACACCTTCACCAATCCGGTCGACGAATACTGGAGTGTCACCCGCGATGTCGCGATCTGGCCGGTGATGGGCGAACGTCAAGTCGAGATATCCGGCGCGGGAGCGGCGGAATTCGTGCAGTTTCTGACGCCGCGGGACATGGGGAAATGCGCGGTGGGCCAGTGCAAGTACGCATTGATCACCACGCCCGACGGCGGAATCCTGTCCGATCCGGTCATCCTCAAATTGGCGGACGACCGCTTCTGGTTGTCGACGTCCGATTGCGACCTGGAGTTGTGGGCGAAGGGCGTCGCGGTGAACGCTCCGATGGACGTCGAGGTCCGCGACGCGGGGGTTTCGGTGGTTCAGGTCCAAGGGCCGAAATCTCCCCGGTTGATGGTAGAATTGTTCGGAGAGGCCATTCTCGACCTGAAATACTACCGGCACACGCCCGCGGATTTCCAGGGGCGCGGATTGATTATCTCCCGCACCGGGTGGAGCGGCGAATTCGGCTATGAGATTTATCTCGGGCACGCCGACCAGGGCGACGCTCTGTTCGAGGCACTGCTCGAAGCGGGCCGTCCATGCGGAGCCGCGCCGGGTTCCGTCAACCAGGCGCGGCGCATCGAGGCGGGACTGCTCTCATGGGGCGTCGACATGACGACGGAGGAAAATCCTTACGAGGTGGGCCTTGGAAGATTGGTTGAATTGGACAATCCGTCCGACTTCATCGGGAGAGGGGCGCTGACCCGGCTGAGGGATCAACCGCCGGAGAGATCTCTCGTCGGCATGACCATCCCCGGTGGTCCATTGA
>JANQKA010000563.1 GCA_028281405.1 Hasllibacter sp.
ACCGAAGGTCCGGGGGATCACGCACGATCTCTCGGCGGGAGTTGCCGCGATGGAAAAGCATGCCGAATCCGGTCCAGAGACCGGAGTTCAAACCACCACACAGCTTGTCCCCGGTGAAATGCCCGGGGGGGAGCGGCCCGCCTTTCCGGAGGACGAACGATCCGCGGCCGATGTCCGCTCCGCTCCGCGGGAGGACTTGGATGGAATCGCCGATGTTGGGACTGTCGCAATCCCGGAGAAGAAGGACTGGACGGAAGGTGTCCTCAGATCCGCGTGGTCGGCCTTCGGCGGAGTCGATGGTTCCGACCCATTCACCGCCACGATCAATGGAATCGAGCCGGAGGAGGGTCAGGTCATCGCTCTCAAGGCATTCGGGAGAATCGCCGATTCTTGGTCACTTTCCTCCCGGGATGCCTCCGCCCTTTTGGACATGTCGGAATCAACATGGAAGCGCGCCCGGGATCGGGGTCACCCGGATCGTTTGACCGTTGATCAGATGACGCGGATCGGCGCGGTGCTGGGTCTATATGAAAAGCTTGAAATCTACTTCAATCCCCCACTCTCTAATCAATGGATCACGCTTCCCAACCGCGGACCAGAATTCGAAGGTCAGCGTCCGGTTGACTTCATGATTCGTGGAGGAACCCGGGATATGCTCCGTTTGCGCAGTCATGTCGGCGCTCTATGTTGGGGTCTATGAAGATCGCGCCGATCCGCGACCGAGCGCGTGCGCGGCTGGTTAGGGAGCACACCTACCAGCCCCCTGAGTTACTCGGGATGACCAATGCCAGTCGGGAGGCGGTCCACATTGCGGGCATGGATGGTTTGAGTTGGCGGATTCCGCAGCTCCAACGGCGTACCACCCTCTGACCTGAACGCATTGGCGTTCGCGCGTTTGGAGCGGGATCTCCATGTCTACGGGCAAAGATTGGTGAATAGCGCATTTTCCTTTTTGCCGTTAAACGTAAACCACTTCAATGCTCCGGGAGAAAGAGCGAGGTATTGCGGATACGACTTCCTGACCTCGGCGGCCGAGGTCGGGATTCATGGAGCGAGAGAAGTCTCCAAACTTGGTGTATACAGGAGTGAAGCTCGATATATCGAATTTCACGCCGATTTCGTAGGGGAATTTACCGATCTCGGCGATGAGCGGGGGCATCACGCATTGGACCTGGATCCGGTAATCGGCAATCCCGAAGGACAGGCTCTGGGTATCGCTCTGCGCCGGGAAGGACACGCCGGCTTGCTTTATCCCTCAGTCAGGAACCCCGATGGCCGTTGTTTCGTGGCATTGGAACCGGGCGTGGCTGAAAATGTTCGACCGGGCGTCAAATGGAAAATCACTTGGAACGGCACGCCCGGGTATTCCATCGATGGAATTTGACCATCAATGAAATTTGTACGTGTAGATCATCGCAGAGGCGAAGTGCGGGAGCGCCATTTGGTCGTATTCGGTTTCACTGGGCCACTCCGGTATTCCAAGTTCTCGCCTACTGCAAGCGGACAATGAATTCAACCAGGGAGAAAATCACCCCTCGGACACGGAGGATCGCGTGTAATTTGAGAGAATTTCCCGGACAATTCCATTTTCATCTGGTTCAACCAGCTAACTCGAGGCATGGATGATTTCGCGTCTCGCGTGACCATCACCACCACGGCGCGACGAACCGTGGCTTCCCGCTCAAGATTGCGGATAAGAAAAATGTCGCCCAGTTTATCGCGATTGAAATCTGGACCAGGGCCGGGTCTCCGTCGGCGCGGGCATCGGCTGTTGGCTCCCGGAGGGGTAGTCCCGGGATCCTCCTGAGATGGTCAAATCGAGAGGGCTTTTCGCAAAGCCGGCCTCGACTCGAGGCGTTCGACGTACTCTCGAAGTCGCGGCATTGAAGCGAAGTCGATCCCGATTCGCTTGCACACGATGCAGGCGTGCCCGGTGATCGTGTCCGCGGCTGTGAATTCGCCCGCGAGGTAGTCGCGTCCCTCCAAATGCGCGTCCACGGGATGTAGCGTCTTCGCCATGAGTCTCAGCGCGCGGTTTACGTGCTCCTCAGACCGGCGCTCCGGCTTGAGAATGACGGTTTCCACCACATAATTGTTCACCGGTCCCATGATCATGCCTTCGCCGTAGTGAAGCCATTGCAGATAGGCCGGGAATTCGGGCGACGACACGTCGGGAGCTAACCGGCCCCCGCCGTGACGCGCGACGAGATACTCCGCGATCGCCGCGCTTTCGAACAACCGCACGTCTCCGTCCTCCAAGACCGGAACACGGCCATTCGGGCTGATCTTGAGGAAATCCGGGTCGCGCATGGCCGGATCGCCGACACCTTCGAACCGGCGCAAATCGAAGTCCAGTCCCAGTTCGTGCATGAGCCAAGCCGAGCGGACGGAGCGAGTATTCGGGGCGTGGTAGAGTTTCATGGGCGGTTTTCCCCTGATCGAGACCAAAAGGCCGAGCGCTCAACGTGCACGGCGTTGGCGACCAAATACTCGTTTTTCATGCGCTCGACAAGTTCGGCGACCGTGGGCAAATCCCGTACGCGGCCGACGCCTTGTCCGGCGGACCAGATGTCCCTCCAGGGCTTATTCCCACCTCCTTTCCCGGCCTCCGCGAGTTCGAGGCCGAGGTCCATTTCCGGCGTTCCGGCGGCTTTCGGGTCGATTCCGGCTGCCCGGAGACTGTCCTTCAGGAAGTTCGCCGGAACCCCCGACACGGCCGGTGTGTTCACGATGTCGGCGGCGGCGGAGTCGAGCAGCATCCTTTTGTGGCCGTCGGGAATCATGGCTTCCTTCGTGCCGAGGAAGCGGGTGCCGACATAGGCGAAATCGGACCCATCAATTGCGCCGAGGCTACGTCGCCACCACTTGATATGGCGCCGCCAAGGATGACCGGGCCGCTGAAGAATTGTCTGATTTCACCAATTAGAGCGAAGGGGCTGAGCGATCCCGTGTGGCCTCCGGCCCCCGCCGCGACGGCTGTAAGTCCGTCGACTCCGGCCTCGACGGCCTTTTGGGCGTGCCGGAGGGTGATCACATCGTGAAACACCAATCCTCCGTAGGAGTGAACGGCATCGACCACGCGCGGGTCGGTTCCCAATATGGACATGATCAGGGGCACCTTGTGCTCGACACAGATATTCAAATCGGCCTCGAGACGCGGGTTGGACGGGTGGACTACGAGGTTCACCCCGAAGGGTGCCGGAGCGCGTCCAGTTCCGAGCCTGTGGGCATCGAGCGCGGCTTCGATCTCGGCGAGCCAAGCCTCGAAGCCCTCCGATGTCCTTCGGTTCAAGGAGGGAAATCCGGCGGCCACGCCAGCCTTGCAACAAGCGATTACGAGTTCGGGGCCCGAGGCGAGAAACATGGGCGCGACGATGACCGGGATGGAGAGGCGCGAGATCAGTTGATCGGGCGACATGCAAATCGTCCCCTTCTTCGTGAGTCGGCGCCTTATGCCCCGGGCCCCGGGGCGGGTCAACCCCGTTCGCAGCGGAACGATGTCCGACAGCGGATTCATGGGGAGTCGCCAACCGTTTCACGAGGCTTGGCGGGTCGGCGCGGCGCAAACGGCCGCTGTGGGATGCTTTCGACGATGGAATCCGCGCTTGGACTACGCGGGTTTCCGGT
>JANQKA010000604.1 GCA_028281405.1 Hasllibacter sp.
GCCGAAGCGGACACGTTCTGGGACGAGGTGTTTCCAACGATCATGATGGGCGACGACCGCGCGATTTCCGGCGTATGGATCGGCGGCCGGGAGGTCTCCTTCGCCGGGTCTCCCCGCGCGCCGGGGCGCGACATCGAATGATATGTTTTCGGTGATTGGCGTGTCCGGGTCTCCCCGCGCGCCGGAGCGCGACGGAAAGGGCGGAGGGCGCGGCGGCCATATGAGACGGGTCTCCCCGCGCGCCGGGGCGCGACGCGGCCCCGCGCCACGATTGATCCGCGGATGGATGGGTTCCCGCGCCGCCGCGGAGCCTTTCCTTCCGAACGCCGGACGGCCAAGGCGGGAGCCGCCGCCGGTGAAACGCTCGGGATCGGGAATCTCCGCCTCCCGCCCGCCTCCTTTCAATTCCGACAAAAATATTCCATAATGTCCCAAAGCGACGGATTTCGGGACGGGAACGTGACGGATCGCTTGAAGGATTTCGCGGCCCCCCGCGCCGGCGCCTTGTCGGCGGGCCTCGCGCGCGCCTGGGAAGCGGCCCGGACCCGCGGCCCGGCCGGATTCCGGTTCTGGCTGATCGCGCTCTGCCTCGGCGTCGCCGCCGGATTCGCCGCGATTGGATTCCGCTTCGGCGTCTCGACGCTTCAGACGCTGTTCTACGGAACCGACGACCCCATGCTGCACTCCCGCCTCACCATGCTGCCTTGGTGGGTGGTTCTGACCGTCCCCGTGCTGGGCGGCCTGGCGGTCGGGATCCTGACTTCGCGGTTCACCAAGGACGGACGCGTTTTGGGGGTGGCCGAGGTGATCGAGGGCGCGGCGGTGCGCGACGGGCGCGTCGGCCGGAAGGCGGGATTGGTCTCGTCGGTCTGTTCCCTGATCACGTTGTCCACGGGCGGCTCCACGGGCCGGGAAGGTCCGGTGGTCCATCTCGCGTCGGTCATCTCGTCGTGGATCGCCGATCGGATGAAGGCCGACGGGATCACGGGCCGCGACCTTCTGGGGTGCGCCGTCGCGGGCGCCGTGTCCGCCTCGTTCAACGCTCCCATAGCCGGAGCCCTGTTCGCGCTCGAGGTGGTGCTGCGCCATTTCGCGGTTCACGCCTTCGCCCCGATCGTCATAGCGGCGGCGGCGGGAACGGTGATCAACCGCCTCGTTTACGGGGACGTGACCGAATACGCGCTCGGTGCGGGAGGGGCTTTGGAATTCCACGCCGAACTTCCGGCCTTCCTGATCCTCGGCCTCGTCTGCGGCCTCGTGGCCGTCGCGATGATGCGCGCGATCTTCATCGCGGAGGACGTTGGAAGCCATCTGCGCGGGCGGTTCGGCATTCCGCGCGCCCTTCGGCCGGCCTGCGCGGGCCTGCTGCTCGGCCTGATCGCGCTTAAGTTTCCGCACATCATCGGCGTCGGGTACGAGACCACCTCCGCCGCGCTGACCGGATCCCTCTCCTGGCACAACGCGGTGGTGTTCGCCGCCCTGAAGGTCGCGGCGGTGGCCATCACCATGGGCGGCCGCATGGGAGGCGGCGTTTTCTCGCCTTCGCTGATGACGGGAGCGCTGACCGGACTCGCGTTCGGGATTTTGGCGACGGGAATTTTCCCGACCGTGTCCGGATCGGAAACACTATACGCGCTCGCCGGAATGGGGGCCGTGGCGGCCGCGGTGCTCGGCGCGCCGATCTCCACCACGCTGATCGTGTTCGAATTGACGGGCGATTGGCGGACGGGCCTCGCCGTCATGGTGGCCGTCTCCACCTCAACCGCGCTCGCCTCGAAGCTCGTGGACCGCTCCTTCTTCCTGACCCAGTTGGAGCGGCGCGGCGTGAAGCTGGCCGCGGGACCGCAGGCCTACCTGCTCTCGACATTCACGGTGGACCGGGTCATGCGGGCGAAGGACGACCCGCGCTCCGCCGCCGAAGACGCCTGCCACGAGTTGATCGGGGACGGAGTCCATCTCGACCGGGACGCCACGCTCGAGGCGGCGATGCCCATGTTCGAACGCGTGGGGACCGCGTTTATTCCTGTGACGGCGCGGGGCGGACCCGACCGACCGACCGAGCTTCTGGGGGCGCTTTTCGAGGTGGACGCGCTCAAGGCCTACAACCGCGCGCTCGCCGACACGGCGGCCGAGGAACACGGATGACCGGGGGATGGGGGATTCGGATTCATTTCGAAGATCCCGCCGAAGGGCGAAAGCCTGGCTTCCGGAACACCAAAAAACGGCCTGGTATCCATGGTTCGTTCAGCGGTTCGCGGAAGCTTATGAGCGATGACGATTCGTTCTCCGCCGGACGGCGGCCGGGCGGGTGGACCGCTTCCGTTGGCGCGGAAGGCAATTCGTGGGACGAAATTCGCCTCCCGGTTGGAGAAGAAGCATGGGATTTGGACATCCCCGCTACGCGGATCCCCCGCATTGAATTCCGGTCGGCGAAGATTTCATGACCGTGAGCTCAATCGCCGCATCTTGGATGCCGAAGACTGGAAATCATGGGTCTTCACGCGATAAGACACCAACGCCACGATGGTTCAATTCGCGGTTCGGATTCCCGACCGCCCAACAATTGAGACGGAGATGACCGTATTCGACGTCGCCGAGCACATCCTCCGCGCCCGCGGCCGGATGACGGCCATGAAGCTGCAGAAGTTGGTGTACTACTCTCAGGCGTGGTCCCTGGTCTGGCTCGACCGACCACTGTACCGGTCGCGGATCGAGGCTTGGGCGAACGGGCCGGTCTGCCCCGAACTCTTCGACGCGCACCGGGGTGTCTTCGTCGTGAACCCGGGCATGTTTCCGGGAGACCCGGATGCCCTCGACGATGGCGCCGCGCGGGCGGTGGACACCGTTCTGGATGCCTTCGGCAAGAAACCTCCCGAATGGTTGAGCGCCCTGACCCACTCGGAGGCTCCGTGGAAGGACGCCCGAAAGGGGCTCCTTCCGAGCGCGCGGGGCCACCGTCCCATCACCAAGTCGGCAATGAAGGAATTCTACGGCGGCCTTTGATGTCCCGACAAAAAAAGAGAAACCGGAATATCAAGCCGGATCGGGCGGCGGAGACGAAACCCGCTTTGCCATTTCAACGCCACTTATTGTGAATTCGTTTTGGGCGATTCAGTTTACCGGACATGGCGGGCCGGTTTTCCAAGGCGAAACTCAAAGGCGCGCTCGAATTCGAGGGAGTCGTCAACAGGCTTTCGAATTTGGAATAGATGTCGGAACCGAGCGGAGAAACGCGCGTTGTCACTTTTCCCGATAGCAACCGCGCCCGCGCCGAAGCCCGTGGCCCTCCCTTCTTCCCGACGCCGTTGGAGCGGCCGTGAAGTTGGCGGCTTGACAGCGGGCCCGCCCGCTCTCCACGTTCCCCGTGGCCCGGGCCAAGCGGAAGAAGGACGACCGGGATCCTCCACCGGGACGCCCGCCGCGGGTTAATCGGAAACAGCGTCCATCCCGACCGCGCCCCCACGCCGGAGGCGGCGACGCCTCCGTTCGAACGCCGGGGTTCCGCGTTCATACCGGTGACCGAACCGGGCGGCGGCACCCGGCGGCCCGGGTTTCAGGAGGCGTCGTCAAAGGCGAACGCGAACATTGCCCACAACCGCGCGCCCGCCGACACGTCGGCCGGGGAACGCGGTCGGTCGACAGGAGCGCGGCCCCCGCCGTGAGCGGCATGGAGACCACGATTCGTTCAACGATCCGCGGTCGCCGGTTCCTGTCGCGATTCGATTTGGCGGCGCGGGCGCGGCCCGCGCGATCATTGGGCTTCACCGACGCCTTGACATCCGTTTCACACAGCGAAACCGATGGTCATATCCGTTCGACGACCACCTGCCCGGTTTCGTGGAAGGCGAGAAGATCCTTGATGCCCTCCATGCCCTCTTTGGGATCCTCGTAGCTCCAAGCCGCGTATTCGATCGTCGTCGATTCGGCTTTGATCGAATAGTAGGAGGCGTCGCCCTTGTGGGGGCAGTGCGTGGTCTTGTCGGTCTTGGCCAGAAAGGCCATCGCGACGGCGTCCCGCGGGAAGTAGACAACGGGTTGAAGCCCCCGCTCCTCCAGAAGAACCGCTTCGTCCGTTTCGCCGATGACGGCGCCGTCCGCCCTGACGACCCAGGTTCCCGTCGCCTTCCGCAGGGTGATGTGCTGGTTCATACGAATGTCCTCCGATGCGGGCCGCAGTCTAAACGGTGTTGGCGGGCGGGCAAGCGTCAGGCGTCTCGGAGAGGCGCGGCGGCCATGACCAACCAGTCGCGCGCCGCCGGGGAAACGCGGTCCTCCAACAGCTCCCGCGCGCGGGCGTGGTATGCGTCGACCCACGCGCGCTCGTCCGCCGACAGAAGTCCGACATCGATCAACCGGCGGTCGATGGGAACCCAGGTCAGCGTCTCGAAGCACAGGAAATCGCGGTGGGCGTCGCCGCCCGGGAGCGTCTCCGCCTTCCTCACGGCGACGAGATTCTCCACGCGGATCCCGAAATCGCCCTCGCGATAGTATCCCGGCTCGTTGGACAATATCATTCCGGGCTCGAGCGGAATGTCCGACGAGCGCGCGATCCGCTGCGGCCCCTCGTGGACCGAAAGATAGACGCCGACGCCGTGTCCGGTGCCATGGTCGTAATCAAGCCCCGCGCTCCACAAAGGCGCGCGGGCGAGGGCGTCCAGATCGCGGCCGGCCAAGCCGTCGGGCCACCGCGCGCGGCTCAGCGCGATCATGCCCTTCAGCACGAGAGTGAAGGCCCTCGTGTGATCCCGCCTCGGCGTCCCGATGGCGACCGTGCGCGTGACATCCGTGGTCCCGTCCTCGTACTGGCCGCCCGAATCCACGAGCAGCAGCTCGCCTTCGCGCAGCCCGCGGTCGGTCTCCGTCGTGACGCGGTAGTGGACGATCGCGGCGTTGGGGCCGCCGCCCGCGATCGTGTCGAAACTGATATCCTTCAGCGCGTTGGTTCCGCGCCGAAAACCCTCCAGGGCGCGCGCCACGGAAATTTCGGTCAGTCCGCCCGGAGCCGAGCCGTCCAGCCAGCACAGGAATTCCACCATCGCCGCGCCGTCGCGCAGATGCGCCGCGCGGGTCGCGGCGAGCTCCTCCGGCGTTTTCCGGGCCTTGCGCGAGACGCAGGGATCGCGTCCGCGGATCATTCCGGTCCCGGCCGCGGCCAGGGCCATCTTCACGGCCCTCGGCGACGTCTCCGGATCCACCAATACCGGACCCTCGAGTCCGGTCAGGGCTTCCGGAAACTCCTCAGGCCCGCGCGGCGTGACGGAATCCGGCAAGTCCACGCCCGATAGATCCTCCGCGCGGCGGAACAGGTCCACGCGTCCATCGGCGTGAAGCACGGCGAACGCGAGCACCACGGGAACGCGCCCGATATCGCTTCCCCGCAGATTCAGGAGCCAGGATACGGAATCGGGCAGCGTGAGGACCACCGCCTTGGCCCCGGCCCTCCCGACCGCTTCGGCGATTTCCGCGATTTTCCGGTCGGCGCCGGCGCCGGCCAATTCTTCCGGCCAGTTCAGCACCGCGCCGCGTGGCGGATCCGGTTGATCATCCCAGATCGCGTCCACGAGATTTGAAACCGGCTTCAATTCCCTGTCCGGCAGGGCGCGTTCGAAGGCGGAGATTTCCTCATCGGTGTGCAGCCAAGGGTCGAATCCGAGCGTCCGGCCCTTGGGCAATCTGGCTCCGAGCCACTCGGCCGGTTTGGTCTCCGGCCAGTCCACCGGGGTGAAATCCGGAGCGGTCTGCGCCTTGATCTGGAGCCGGTAGCGTCCGTCCACGAAAACGCCCGCCTCCCCGGCGAGAACCGCGGCCAGTCCAGCCGAACCGGTGAACCCCGTGAGCCATGCGAGGCGCTCGTCCCGGGGGGGAACGTATTCCCCCTGATGCGCGTCGGCCCGGGGAACGAGGAAGGCGTCGACGCCGGCGCCGACCATCGCTTCGCGGAGACGCGCGAGCCGCGGCGGTCCCTGGTCGGGCGAGGTCGTGGCCTCGAATGTCTGAAACATGACGCCTCCTTGACGCGCCGGGGAGGAAAGACCAGCGGTCTTCCGGACGCAAGCGCCTCGGCGCTTGCGCGCGCCTTCAACCGGCTCCGGTGGCCATGAGCGTCTCCGACCCGCCCCCGGAACGCTTCCGGCGAATCGAATCGCGCGCTCCGGACGGGCGAAAATCGGGACGCCTCGGCGCGGCCCACCGCGGCCGTGGAAACCGACGCCACCGGGAGCGGGCCAAGTCGCGCACGCGGGAACCGGATCCTCCGCGGTCGCCGACGCGATGCGCCGGTCGCGGGAAGGGCTTCCGGATCCGGGTCCGACGGAATCCTCCGCCGTGGCCACCGCGAGTGAACCGCCGTTCGGACACGCGGCGGGCTTCCGCGCCCGGATCAAAACGATGCCCGTCCCGGAACCCGCGCAACGGCGCGCGGTCGCGGCTCCGCCAGTCCGATTCGGCGGCATTCGGCCGGACGGCGGGTTCCGCCGCGGACGGGG
>JANQKA010000609.1 GCA_028281405.1 Hasllibacter sp.
CGCGCCGATCCAACAACCCAACTCCACCGTCGTGTCGATCCGAAGCCGGAACGTGTCCCCCCACCCCCGGTGTCGCGCGAAACCACCTCATCCTCCGGCATAGTCCCAATTCTCCTTCGCGGCACATTCCATGTGACGTGACATGCGATGTCCGCCCACCCAAAGTGAATATTGTCGATTCGGCGCACAACCTCCGATGCCGACGATCCCTCCCATTTGTGTCGTGATTCTGCCGATTCATCGAAAAACGGGATCCCACGACCATTCTCATCGCCGTTCCGGGGGATTTCAACTGGACCGCCGAGTTCGCGGGCGCGCCCGGATTCCCGGAGCCCCGCCACTGGAAAACCGAACCGCGGCCCCCCGGACGATCAACCGTCGAACCGTGACCGAAGATCCAACATGTCGGACTGCGTCATCGCCCCGATCCCCCCGTCGGCCACGACGTCCACGCCCTTCATCCAACGGCTGTCCGAACCCGCGAGAAAAGCGATGATGTCCGCGATTTCCTCCGGTTCTCCCGGACGGCCGACGCGGGCGATGTTCTTCGCCGCCCGTTCTCCGAACGCCGTGACGAAGTCCTCCAGAATCCCCGTGCCCACGGCCGCCGGGCTGACGGAATTCATGCGCAGCCCGCGTCCCATCAGGGCTTCGGTTCCGGCCATCGTCAGGGCGATCACCGCCTCCTTCGAGAGGTTGTATGCGCGCACATGATCGATTCCGCGTCCCTCCACGAATTCCGGGAGATCCCCGGGGGACTCCAAGGCCATCAGGGCTTTGACCTCTTCGATGTTTTCGCGCCACATCGCTCCCGCCCTGGACGCGGTGTTCACGACCGCCCCTCCCGGTTCGAGATTTCCCAGCATCCCGAACAGGAAGTGGCGGAATCCGATGAAATTCACGTTCAGCACGAGCGCGGCCGTTCCCTCGCGCGGCGGGACGCCCGCATTGTTGATGAGCGCGTCGTAAGGCCCGTCCGCGGAGGCGACCGCCGCCTCGATCGAGGCGGGGTCCGAAAGGTCCATCCCGACCCAGCGGTCCACATTCCCGCCGGGATCGGAGATATCGAACGCAGTCACCTTGTGCCCTTCACCCCTGAGACGCTTGGCGACCGCCGCGCCGATTCCGGAGGCGCCCCCCGTCAAAGCCACCTTCATGGTCATTCCCTTCCGATCATCCCGCGGCGCGGCGTTTCATATTCGGCGCCGATGGCACCCACCGGCGGGCGCGGGGAATTCCGCTCCGCACCTCCGATCCTACCCCACGCCAACCCTTGGCGCCAGAATGGAACCCGCCCCCGTCGCCGATCCGTCGCCTCCCAGGTTTTCCGCGGAACCGGCCAACGGCTCCGATCGGTCCCGTGGAACCGGGAGGATACCCGCGCGGCGCAACGCCTCCGCGGGTGGCGTGCTTGACGGCCCGCCTGTTCCAACCGGGCGACGCGACACCGGCGAGGCGCGACCGCCGACACCGCTCTCGGCGATCAAGACCCGCGTTTTTCCTTCCTGGACGCCCGCCGAATCGACCTGGACTTCCGCCGCGGCGTCGCGGCCAGACACACCGTGGCGAATTACCCACCGGGACGCCAACGGATGGTGGCCTCCATGGAAAGCCGCGAACGGTTCGGAAAACGACACCCCGCGCATTGGTCGGCGCGCCCGGAGGCGCGCCGACATCCGTTCCAAACTTCGCGGCGTCGACGAATACACCGCTTCCGCGCGATGGGACACCATTGGAACTACCCGCCGAGGACGCCCGCCTCCCTGTAGTACCGCGCGGCCCCCGGATGCAATTCCGCCATGCCGCGTTTCGACGCGGCGAAATCCAGATTCAGCGCCTTCGCCCACGGAGCGTCCGAGGTGACCTGATCGATGTTGTCCCAGAACGCCTTTGTGATCCGGTAGACCGTTTCCTCGTCCAAATCCGCGCGAACGGCGATGCCCACCGCGGTGTCGAAGCTCACGACCGCGCTTTCGTTGGTTTGGCCGTCGTAAGCTCCGGCGGGCACCTCCGCGAGGTAGCGGAAGGCTCCGAGAAACTTTTCGACGGCCTCCCCCTCGTGGCTTTCCGGCCCGATGAAGCGCACCTCCTCGGTCTCGGTGAATTGAACGAATTGACCACATGGATCGAGGCAGCCGTTGACGTAGACGTCGATTTTCCCGTCCAGGAAGGCCTGGAAGCCCGTGACCCAGTTGGCCTTTATCGCCTCGTAGTCCCGGCCGTCCACCAACCCCGTCGTGGAAGCGATCCATCCCTTGGCCGCGTTGTAGGCGCCGCCGCCCTGCGGGCCGAGAAACACGGAAGCGCCCTCGATGTCGTCGAGATACTCGATGTCACTGTCCGCGCGCACCGCGAAGTGGTAGGCTCCGTAGGGGTACCACATCAGCAGATCCAGATTCCCGGCGAGTTCCTTCGCGTCCGGTTCCTTGGCGTACATCGCCCTGCCGGTGGCCATCAGGTTGTAGACGACCGGCGACGTCATCGACAGGTCGAGATTGCCGCGCGCGACCTCCATCATGTGGAGCGTCGCGGCCCCGCCTCCCGACACTTCGATTTCAACGTCCCCGAGGTTGTCGTTGACGACGTTGGCGAACGTCGCCATGGAAATCGCCGCTCCGAGGCTGGGCGCGATCGTCGCCATCCTCAAAGTCGTGTCCCGCGCTTCCGCGGCGCCGGCCACCAGCATGGCCGCCACGGCGGCCTTGATGCACTTGCTCATGCTTATCCTCCCTGGATTGAAGTGTTTTTGTGATCCGAACCGCCATCGGACGTCAAGCCGTCCCCGCGTAATCGGACGCCGACGAAACCGGATAATGTGGCCGGAGCCTTCCGAGGTTCCGGACAGCGGTCCGGACGCAAGGTTTCCCGCCTTGGTTTCGGGTCCGGGCGGACCGGCCTCCGGCCGGCGTTCCCCTCCGTCGTGAAACCCGGGCGCGGCGGCGTCCCCCATCCTTCGAGGGTCCGCGGCCGGGACGGGACCGGACGCCCCACGATCCGGGAGATCACCCTCCATTCGCTTTTCGACCCGAACCGTCCCGCGCCCCGGCCATCCGGCCGAAATACCGATGGGCGGCGATGATGAGAGCCCCCGCGGAGAAAGCCGCCGCGCCGATCCCCACATGCGGCGTCAAAACGGCGAGCCCGACCGCGGCGCGCAGCAGCCGCTCCCGGACTCCAAGACGATTCGTTTCGAATCCGGTGAGCGCCGAGGTCAGAAGCCACATCGACAGGCCGAACGCCGGAACGATCCAAGCCAATTCGAGCCAGCCGACCGAAGAGATATCGATCATGGCGTTCGACTCGACGGGGTCCGCGCCGAACCACTCGAACACGACCTGCGGCTTGTAGAGAACCGCCGGATGATAGACGAACACGAAAGGAATGACGAAGCCCGCCAGCGACAGCCGCGCCGCTTGGAAGCCCGCGCGCATCGGGTCCGCGCCCGCGATGGGAGCCGCGGCGAAGGCCGCCAGCGCGACCGGCGGAGTCACCGTCGAGATCACGGCGAAGAACACCACGAACATGTGCAGCGTCAACGGCGGCACCCCCACCGCCTCTATCCCCGACGAAAGCGCGATCACGATGATGAAGTACGTGGCGCCGGGAGGCAGCCCCATGCCGAGGATTATCGCGCCGAGCGCCACGACGATCAACGTCACCGGAAGGGGCCCCGCGGACAACTGCGCCAAAAGCAGGGACAACCTCCCCGAAAAACCCGACACCTGAATCAACCCGACGATCAGGCCGATGGCGGCCACGATCACGATGATCGGCGCGGCCATCCGCCCCGCGGTAACGAAGGCCGCGTAGACCCGCGGCCAGGAACGGAAATCCTTGAACAGCGCCAGCGACGCCAGCAGGGCCGCGACGAAACCGTAGAATCCCGCCTTCTGCACGGATGGCTGCGTGAACAGGAAATAGCTGAGGACGCCGAGCGGCAGCGCGAACACGAGGCACCGCGACAATTCCAGCCGCGTCAATTTCGATCTCTGTTCGGCGGGCAGCGGCCCCACTCCCCGGCGGCGGGCTTCGAAATAGACCGTGAGGAAGATGCCCAAATAAAAGAACACGGCGGGGACGATGGCCGCCACGACGATATAGCGGTACTCCAACCCGATCTGCCCGGCGACGAAAAACGCGACGACCCCCATCACGGGCGGCATCACCTGCCCGCCGGTCGAGGACGCCGCCTCGACGGCCGCCGCGAAGGCCGGTTTGAAGCCGGACCTCTTGATGACCGGTATCGTCATCACCCCGGTGGAGACCACGTTGGAGATCGCCGCCCCCGACAAGGTGCCGAACAGCGCCGACGAGGCCACCGCCGCGTGGGCCGCCCCGCCGGTGAACCGCCCGGTCAGGCGGTTGGCGATCCTCATCAGCAGATCCCCGGCCCCCGAAGACATCAGAACCGCGCCGAAAACGATGAAGATCAACACGTTTCCGGAAACCACCTGTAGCGGCTGGCCGAACATGCCGCCGGTCTGCGACCAGAAATTCAGCACCATCGACCGCATGGATTGCGCCGGCGTCGAGTCGGCCCCCGCGAAAACGCCC
>JANQKA010000625.1 GCA_028281405.1 Hasllibacter sp.
GCCTGTCCACCACCCCGCGGATCTCCTTTTGGGGCCGCCGCTCCAGCCTGCCGCGCAGATGGACCGCGACGTAATTCCAAGTCGGAACCTGATCGGCCACGCCGTACCAATCCGGCGAGACATAGCCGTCCGGGCCGTCGACGGCGATCACCGCCGACCCGTCCGGCAAGCGAGCGATCGGGTTGGACCGCACCAGATGCAACTCGGCGATGTCTCCTTCCAAAAGGAACGGAACATGGCTCAGCAACGGCCCGCCGTCCGCGTTGACGGCGAGAGTTCCAAACCCGCGCGCCGCGGCGTGGGCGCGGGCCCAGTCCGCGTCCGCCTTCCGGAAGACCGGATTCGGATGCACGGCGTCACCCGGCGACCAGCGTCGACGCGTCGACCGCGCCGATGCGGGCCGGCACGATCCGGCCGACCGGCTGGTCGGACGCGAAGCGCACCTCGGCGAACTGCTCCGTCCGCCCCATGCGGGGGCTTTCCGTCAACACCGCGTGCTCCCTGCCGACTTGGGCGGCGAGGTGGCGGTCGACCGCCGCCCGTCCCGCGGCGCGCAGCCGCGCGGACCTCTCCCGGATCACGCCTCCTTCCACGGGTGGCATCCGGGCGGCGGGCGTTCCGGGGCGCGGGCTGTAGGGAAACACATGCAGCCATGTCAGGCCGCAATCCTCGACCAGCCTCAGGGAGTTGGCGAACATCCCTTCGGATTCCGTGGGGAATCCCGCGATGATGTCGGCCCCGAAGGTCATGTCCGGCCTCAGCCGCCTCGCCTCGGCGCAGAACCTAACGGCGTCGTCCCGCAGATGCCGGCGCTTCATCCGCTTGAGAATCATGTCGTCGCCGGCCTGCAGCGACAGATGAAGGTGAGGCATCAACCGCTCCTCCTCGGCCATCGCGGCCATCAGGTCCGGATCGGCCTCCACAGAGTCGATTGACGAAAGCCGCAGGCGCGGCAGGTCGGGCACGAGCTTCAGGATGTGCCGAACGAGGTTCCCCAGCCGCGGCCGGCCTGGCAGTTCACCGCCCCAGCTGGTCAGGTCGACGCCTGTCAAAACGATTTCGCGGTAGCCCCTTTCCACCAGCCGGCGGCACTGGTCCACCACCACGTCGGCCGGGACGGATCGCGAATTCCCGCGCCCCTGGGGAATGACGCAGAACGTGCAGCGGTGGTCGCAGCCGTCCTGCACGCGGGCGTAGGCCCGGCTCCGCGAGCCGAGGCCGTCGACGAGGTGATCGGCGATCTCCGTCGCGGAAAGGATATCCCCCACGGCGGTTTTCCCGATCCGCTCCCGCGCAAGTCCGGTCCAGGTCGACGGGTCCATTTTCTCGGCGTTGCCCACGACGTGGTCGACCGCCTCCATCGCGGCGAACGAATCGGGGTCGATCTGGACCGCGCAGCCCGTGACCACGATCCTGGCCTCCGGATTATCCCGGCGCAGGAGGCGGATTTCGCGCCTCCCCTTGCGCACCGCCTCCGCCGTGACGGCGCAGGTGTTGACGATCACGGCGTCGCCGAGTCCGGCGCGGGAGGCGAAACGCCTCATCGCCTCCGACTCGTAGGCGTTCAGGCGGCAGCCGAACGTGGACAGGAGCGGAGCGGAGCCCTCCATCACGCGGCCTCCGGGAAACCGGGGGCGAGGACGCCTTCGAACACGCGCGCCGTCGGCCCCGTCATCCAAACGCCGTCGTCTCGCCAGTCGACCCGAAGCGACCCGCCGTCGAGAATCACCTCAACGCCCCGCCCGGTCAGGCCGCGGCGCGCCGCCGCGACGGCGACCGCGCAGGAGGAGGATCCCGACGCCAGCGTGATTCCCGCCCCGCGCTCCCACACCCTCACGCGGACGCGGTTTTCATCGATGACCCGCGCCACTTGGACGTTGACGCGTTCAGGGAACAGGGGATGGTTTTCGTGGGCGGGACCGAAGCTCTCCAGATCGACGGCCTCGGCGTCCTCGACGAAGAAGGTGCAGTGCGGGTTTCCCATGGACGTGGCCACCGGGTCTCCCGCGATCGGCAGGCTCAGGGTGTCGACCTCCCAGGCGAGGGGGATTTCCCGCCAGGAAGTCATCGGCTGCCCCATGTTCACCGACACCCCATCCGCAGTCATGACCGCCTCCAGCGTCCCGCGCCCGGTCGAAAGCGCGAGGCGGTCCGCGCCCGTCCGCTCCATTTCGAGAGCGGCGACGCAGCGCGTGGCGTTGCCGCAGGCATTCGAGGGCGATCCGTCGCTGTTGTAGAATGTCAGCCGCGGACCCTCCGTGATCACCGCCAATTGATCGAAGCCCACACCGCGGTGCCGGTCGGCCAGCGCCGCGACGAGCGAAGGTTCCGGCGCCGCGCCGCGGCGGGCGTCGACAACGACGAAATCGTTGCCCAGCCCGTGCATTTTGGTGAAGCGCAGGCTCGTGGATGATCGGGTATCCAGCATGCGGGGCGATATAACCTCTCCGCGAAAAATTTTACAGATATGTCCTCGGGGACTGTTGACCCCGATGGAGCGGCCCGATATTCGGGCGTCCGGCGGGCCCGTAGCTCAGTGGTAGAGCAGCTGACTTTTAATCAGTTGGTCGAAGGTTCGAATCCTTCCGGGCTCACCATCCTCCAGCGTTCCAAAAATCCGCGCCGTCTTTGGAGGCCCTCGGCGGAGCCCGCCCGATCGGGGGCGGTCGGCGCGCCCATGTGGAGCCTTCGCCTCATCCCACCCGGACCCTTCCCAACAATCGACGCCGCCCAACGGTCCCGCGCGGGTGTATATCCATTCTTGCCGTCCGCGTCGGCCCGTCCAGACCCGTTGGAGGCCGCGGCCCGGTCGCTCCGCGAAAGGACAAACCGACGCCTGTCGGCCACCGTTGGAACGGAAGTACGGGGCGCGCTCCCCGGACCTTGGCAAACCGGTCGCTAGCGATCACGGAGCCACTCCGGACGAATCGTTGGAGGCCGCGAATCATCCGATCATCCGACCAACCGACGACGCGTTCACTCCGAAGCCGGATCCTCCCCGGAAGCGGCGCGGCGGGTTCGAACCGCGGCGGGGGACCGCGTCGCGCCGCCCGGTTCCGCGGGGGACGCTGGGGAGAGCGGCCGATTCTTCCCGGCTGCCGGATACGCTCCCCACGCCGGCGATTCTCCGGCATGAAAGTGTGGGCCGCTCGCATCGGCCCACGGTCGATCCGGCCATCATCCACCGGTCGCTTGGGCATCCACCGACACGCCGAACTTCTCCGCCCGGATTCCCGATTTCCCGCACCCTGGGAGATCCGATGCTTCCGAATCATCAATCCTCGGGCGCGACAATGTATCCTGAACGAGGAACACGTCGGAATCCCGCGCCCGGTGGAGCGGGCAATGCGGCCGGCCACGGTCGCGTTCTCCAACGCCGCGCGCCGTCCAGAACGGAAGAGACTCCCGTAGTGGCGTCCTACCGAGCGGCGGATTCCAAGCGAATCCCGCCCCATGCCTCCACACCTGTCGCGCGGAACGCCATCCAAGCGGACACATCCGTTCGCGACGGAACGGTTGGCGCATGGCGGGCTATTTGCGTTTCAGCGTCCCGCCCATGTCGATCCTTGGAGTCATCTCGATCCGGCGTGGTTCCGGATCGCCGCCGGCGGCGATCCCGGCGATGATCTTCGCCGCCGCTTCGCCGATTTCCATCCGGCAACTGTCCATGGTCGCCAACCTTTTCGGCATGCCCTCCAGCAGGTCGAAGCCGTTGAATCCCGCCAATCCGATATCGCCCGGAACCCGCATTCCCGCGGACAGGCAGTGCAGCAAGCCACCCGCGCCGATCATGTCGTTCGAATAATAAATGAAGTCGAGGTCGTCGTTCCGCGCCAGCAGTTCAGCGGTCAGTTCGCGGCCTTTGCCGAGCCCGGAGGCGCCCTCGTAGAATTCCTGGTCGACGACCTCCAATCCGGCCCGCGCCATGGCCTCCGTGAACCCTTCGAACCGCTTCCGCGCCCGGTGGTCGAGGGGCATCTTGGTGCCCGCGAACGCGATCCGCCCATAGCCGTGCTTCAGGATGGTCCGCGCCATTTCGCGGCCGGCTCGGCGGTGTGATATGCCGACGACGTGGTCCACGCCCTCGCCGTCGGTGTCCATGACCTCCACGACCGGGAGGCCCGCGTTCCTCATCATCGCGGTCGCCGCTTCGGAATGCTCGAGTCCCGCGACGATCAACCCGGACGGACGCCAGGACAGCATCTCGAAGACGACCCTCTCCTCCTTGTCCCGCTTGTAGTCCGTGAAGCCAACGACCGGCTGCAGCGGCGTGTCGTCGAGCGCGCGGCTGATTCCGGTCAGGACTTCCGGGAACACCATGTTGGACATGGATGGGATGATCACGCCAACGAGGTCGACGCGCTTGGACGCGAGCGACCCGGCTATGCGGTTGGGCAGGTAGCCGAGTTCCTTGGCCGCGTCGAGCACCTTCAGCCTCGTCCCTTCGCTGACCTCTCCGCTGTCCCTCAGTACCCGGCTCACCGTCATTTCGCTTACGCCCGAGGCGATCGAGACGTCCCTGAGCGTCAATGGGCGGTTGTCCTTCGTCATGAATCGGTTCATCCTTTCATTCAATTCATAATGACTTGGAGGAGCGAAAGCAAGCAGCCTGGTTGTACGACCGGCCATGCCTTGGTCGGCCGCGGGAAAATTCAACCCCTCCCACCCCTGAAATTCCCGGGTTTGCCTACCCCGCCTCCATATCCGGCCTGTGTTCCGCGCCTCCTCGGAGGGTCAGGTCGCCACATTCGATTCGTCCCCCTCCGTTCGGTCCGCCTCCGATCGCGGCATTCGGCATCCTGTCGCTTAGGATGCCGCGGCAACGACGCCGCGTTCCTTCACCATCCATCACCGTCCCCGAGGCCGCGTGGTCGCGGAACGGTCACCACACCCATGGCCGGGTGGTTCCAAAATCACCAAAGCGCGGCGACTTGGACGTGAACGCCGCATCGGTTGACGATGATGGGCGGCGCAATCAAACGATTCGCGTTGATCTTCACGCGGCCCGCACCGCCGATTCCATAAAATCGCTGGCGCTCTATATGGTATGCGCTCCCCGTGAAATCACATACATGCCTATTGCAAGTCCGGTCGCCAAGCTCCATTCTGGGGTGCTTCGCCGGGCGATGCGACATTGAACCGACCATTCACACCCACCCCGAGGGCCGCCACATGTTCACCGCGGAGAAAACGAGGAAACCACTGCCGTTCAACCCGGCTGTTCTCAAGTGGGCACGGGAGGTATGGGGGCTGTTCGACCTCGAGGAAGCGGCGAAAAAAGTGGGGACATCTCCCGGGCGCGTGGAGCAATGGGAGGAGGGAACCGCCGTCCCGACGGAGAGGCAGGGACGCCTGCTCGCGCGTTTCTACAAGTTTCCATTCATCTACTTTCTCATGGAGTCGATTCCGGACATGAAGCCGGTCGAGCTTGTTCCGGATTTCCGGTTGGACCACCCGGTCGACGAACGAGACTCCAAAGTCGAGATTAGGTCGCTCCGGCGCGCCCAATCCTGGGCGGAATCCCGCCGCCTGAACGCGATCGACCTCTACGAGATGATCGACGAGACCCCTCGCCTCGTTCCCAAATCCCTCAAGGCCGGACTGAGCGACGACCCCGAAGCCTGCGCGGGCAAAGCGCGGGAAACCTCGAATTTCTCGCTCGACGATCAATTCGGACTTTCCGGGAGCGGGAAGTACAAGCTTCCGAAGATTTTGCGGAAGCGGATCGAATCCCTTGGAATAATTGTTCTCAAAATTTCCGAACTGACACATTCCCGCGCCCGCGGGCTGTGCTTTTTTTCCGACCCGCTTCCGGTAATCGCCTACCGGCCGGAATCGCCGGGGAGCGAAGCGTTCACTCTTTCGCACGAGCTGGGGCATGTTCTCTTGGGAATAAGCGCGATTAGCGATTCGATTCTTCCGAAAAACGCCGAAGGCCCAATTGCCCGGGTTGAAAAATGGTGCAGCCGCTTCGCGGGAGCGTTTCTGATGCCCGAAGCCGCGGTGTTGGAACGCGTGATCGTCAGGAACATGGCGGAAAACATATCCGATTTTGAATTGCGCGCGGCCGCCAAGGAATTCGGAGTCAGCGCGCATGCGATGCTGGTGCGCTTGGTTCAACTCCGACTCGTCGATCCGGCGTATTATTGGAATTGCAAGCGCGATGAATTTTTGGATGAAGACGCCAAGCATGAATCCTTTGGCGGATATTCCCATCATGCTTCGCGCCTCCGGAGCCGAAACGGGGATCTATATACGGGTCTCGTATTGGAGGCGTGGGGAATCAATGAAATCTGCGCACACAACGCGGGCGAATTTCTGGAAACTCATGACACCGCGCAACTTCGGAAATTGCGGGAGAATTTCCGTGTTTGATGGAAAGAGACGTATTGGGAACGAATCCTCGCATTAATTTGGTGGGCGGCCCCGAATGATTCCCTTCCAATACCGTGGGTTGAAGGGACGCGATAGCTTTACTCGAGTATTTCATAACGTCCTTGGAGAAATTCTGGTATTGCAAAGAATTGGACGTGGATTGATTCCAAGATTTTGGGGATTATCCGAAACGGCGTCCGGAACTTAAGACACCTATGTTCAACCGCAACGTATTGTGATTGAGGACAATCCCGGCCGACATGTTGTTGAATCCACGATGATTCAATAGGGAGTGGGATTGATTCACAATGGCTTCGGGCCGGATCCAGGGGGAATTGGTTTTCCCCCCGGAATCCTTCTGTTTTGGATTGATTCCGGGTTGTTCGGGGAATTGGCTTCAGGCGATGTAGTCGTCCAGTTCCCCGTTGTTTCCTTCCCGGGGAAAG
>JANQKA010000819.1 GCA_028281405.1 Hasllibacter sp.
AACTCGCGGGTCTTGTGCATCTTGTTGAGGCCCAGGCCGATCAGCGTCCTGCGCTGGGTGGCGGGGCCTCAACAAGATGCACAAGACCCGCGAGTTGGAGGACACCCCGTCCATCCGCGGCATGGTCGCGAAGATTCCGCATTTGGTGGAGATCATCGAAGAACGGAAGTGACCGTCCGCCGCGGCGCGGCCCCGGGACGGCGCCCTTCGCGCGCCGTTTTGGGTCCGCCTTGGCCCGGAGCGAAAACCCCGCGCTTGGCGGAGTCCGCCGAAGGGAGGAAAGGGACGTTCCGCCGCGGAGCGGATTCATGGCGGCGCCCCCTTGGGCGCCGTTTTTCATTTCGCGGTCGGATCGGAAGCCGGGGCGTCCCTGCCCATTATCATGTGCGCCACGCGCTCGCCGATCATCATCGCCGGCGCGTTGATGTTTCCGTTCGTGATTGCGGGCATGATCGAGGCGTCCACCACCCTGAGTCCGGCCACGCCGCGCACCCTCGCCCGGGCGTCGGTCACCGCCATTTCGTCGGTTCCCATCCGGCAGGTTCCACATGGGTGATACGCGGAATTCGCGTTCCGGCGGACGTGGTTGTCGATATCCCTTTCGGACGCGGCGTCCGCGCCGGGGGCGGTCTCCGGGCCCCGGCAGAAATCGAACGGCGACCGCGACTCGATATCACGGGCGATCTCGATGGCGCGGCGGAATCGGCGGAAATCCGCCGGGTCGGTCAGTCCGTTCAGCACGATCCGCGGCGCGGCGAACGGATCGTCCGAGGCCAGCGTCACCGATCCGCGGCTCTCCGACCGCACGGGTCCGACGTCGAACACGTAGCCGTCCTCGTCGGGCGGCGGCGACCAACCCTCCAGATAATACGGCCAGAAATGGAACTGGATGTCGGGATGGCTTTCGCCGGGAGCCGACCGGAAGAAGCCGCCGACGCGCGAGGGGCCCGAGGACGCCGGCCCTCCCCGAGTCGCGAACCATTGAAGCCCGGCGATCAGCATACGGTGCTTTGCGAGCAATTTGTTCTTGCCGACGCCCTTGACCGGGCTTCGGAATTTGATGTGGCACTCAAGGTGGTCCTGCAGGTTCCGCCCGACTCCGGGCAGGTCCACCGCAACGTCGATTCCCAATTCCCTCAGATGGGCGCCCGGCCCGACGCCGGAAAGCATCAGGAGTTGCGGCGACTGGAAGGCCCCGGCGGCGCAGAGCACCTCGGCGGAGGCGCGGGCGAGGCGGTCGCGTCCACGATGCCGATAGGCGACCCCGGTCGCGCGGCCGTTCTCGATCACGATCCGCGCGGCATGGGCGCCCGTGAGCACCGTAACGTTGGGTCGCCGCTTGGCGGGCTCGACGCATTCGCGGCCCGTCGCCGAGCGCACGCCGTCGCGGATGTTTGCGTCGAAGGCGCAGACGCCCTCCTGCGCGACGCCGCCGTTGTAGTCGTCCGGCCGCGGCCATCCGGCCTCCGCCCCCGCCGCGAGGAAAGCTTCCTCTATGGGGTGGTTGTCGCCGTAGGTCTGGACCGTGATCGGGCCGGCGCCTCCCCTGGTTTCGCCTCCGCGCCGCGCCGATTCCATTGATTTGAACCACGGAAGGACATCCTTCCAAGCCCATCCTTCGGCGCCGGAGGCGGCCCATCCGTCGTAATCCGCCGGGTGTCCGCGCACGTAGACCATGCCGTTGAGGGAGGATGAGCCGCCGAGGCACCGCCCGCGCGGCTGATCGAGCCTGCGCCCGTCCATTCCCGGTTCCGGTTCGGTGA
>JANQKA010000710.1 GCA_028281405.1 Hasllibacter sp.
CGGCTGAAAACCGCCGCCGGGGGCGGATTCCGGGGCAACGCGGAGCGCTCGACGACCGAACGGCGACCGGGCGGAATGGGGGCTTGGATGTCCCGCGGAGGCCCGGATCATCCGCCCGCGGTGTTTCGCCCGCCGCCGAACGGGCCCGGGAGTTCCGGACTTCGGACTGAACACCGCCGCCGGGGGCGGATTCCGGGGCAACGCTGCGCGCGCGACGACCGACCGTCGACCGGCGGAATGGGTGCTTGGATGTCCCGCGGAGGCCCGGATTATTCGCCCGCGGTGTTTCGCCCGACGCCAAACGGGCCCGGGAGTTCCGGGATTCGGACTGAAAACCTCACTGGAGGCGGTTTCCGGGGCAACGCGGCGCGCGCGGCGACCGGGCGGAATGAACGCTTGGATGTCCCGCGGAGGCCCGAAACATTCGCCCGCGGTGTTTCGCCAGCCACCAAACGGGCCCGAGAGTTCCGGGATTCGGACTGAAAACCTCCCTGGAGGCGGATTCCGGGGCAACGCGGCGCGCGCGACGACCGAACGGCGACCGGGCGGAATGAACGCTTGGATGGCCCGCGGAGGCCCGAATCATTCGCCCGCTGTGTTTCGCCCGCCGCCAAACGGACCCGGGAGTTCCGGGCTTCGGACTGAATACCGCCCCCGGGGACGGATTCCGGGGCGACGCGGCGCGTGCGACGACCGAACGGCGACCGGGCGGAATGAGTGCTTGGATGGCCCGCGGAGGCCCGAAACATTCACCCGCTGTGTTTCGCCAGCCGCCAAACGGGCCCGGGAATTCCTGGATTCCGGCTGAAAACCGCCCCGGGGACGGATTCCGGGGCGACGCGGAGCGTGCGACGACCGAACTGCGACCGGGCGGAATGAGCGCTTGGATGTCCCGCGGAGGCCCGGATCATTCGCCCGCGGTGTTTCGCTAGCCGCCAAACGGGCCGAGTTCCGGGCTTCGGACTAAATACCGTCCCCGGGGGCGGATTCCGGGGCGACGCGGCGCGCGCGACGACCGAACGGCGACCGGGCGGAATAAATGCTTGGATGGCCCGCGGACCCCCGGATCATTCGCTCGCGGTGTTTCGCCAGCCGCCAAACGGGCCCGGGAGTTCCGGGCTTCGGACTGAATACCATCCCCGGAGGCGGATTTCGGGGCAACGCGGCGCGTGCGGCGACCGAACGGAGACCGGGCGGAATGAACGCTTGGATGGACCGCGGAGGCCCGAAACATTCGCCCGCGGTGTTTCGCCCGCCGCCAAACGGGCCCGGGAGCTCCGGGCTTCGGACTGAATACCGCCCCCGGGGACGGAATTCGGGGCAACGCTGCGCGTGCGACGACCGAACGGCGACCGGGCGGAATGAGTGCTTGGATGGCCCGCGGGGGCCCGAAACATGCCCCGCGGTGTTTCGCCCGCCACCAAACGGCCCCGGCGCCGGGAATTGGGCCGAAACCCGACTCCGCGTGTGGCTCGAGGGGCGAAGGTCGCCGCGTGGGACGGTCGCGCGGGCCAATCGGGCGGGCCGGGAGCAAGGAGGGCGCGATTCGGCGCCGCCTCCAATCAACCGCCGGGGTGATTCGCCCGCGGCCTGGACGGGCCGAAGCGGCGGGAATCGCGGAAACAACCGCCGCCGTTGGCGGATTCCGCCGCGAACGGTGCCGCCCGGGCGTCAGGACGCGATTTTCCGCTTCCCTGGAGGCGTTTCCCCGGAACCGCAGGCCGTTCGCCGGCCGCATGGCCCACGGCCTCGGCAAACGCGCGTCTTGGAATGGCGGCCGCGGCCACGCCTTCCGCGGCCGGCTCCTCCGGGACCGGAGCGCCGAGGCTCCCGCGGTCGCCGCGAAGCCGCCGGCCCGCGCCCGAACCGCCCCGGGGCGGCCGCGCGCCTGCGCCCGCGGGCGAATCAGTCGGTCCGACCGTTGTCGCGTTCCCTGATCTTGCGGGCGTGATAGCGTTGGAAGTCCTCATCGGACTGATCCAGGTAGCGCTCCTCGTGAACCCAGGTGAACATGTCGAGCGTGGTTCCGGGGCCGAAGGCCCCCGGCATCACGCTCACCGCCTGTTCCACCGCCGAGCGGCTCCCGTCGACCTCCGCCGGCAGGAAGATCACGGTGGGCGTGAACAGCACGCCCCACTTTCGGGCCGCCGCCTTCTCGCTCAGGGACTCCCCGTCGGTGTCGACGATCTCGATGTCCCCGTGCAGATTGATCTGCACCGGGAAGTAGTTCTCCTCGATCATCGCCTCGACGCGCGGGTCGGGGAAGGTCTCCCCGTGCATCTTGTCGCAGTAGATGCACCCCCGCTGTTCCACGAGCAGCACCAGCCTCCTGCCCTCGGCCGCGGCCTCCGCCGCGTCCTCCCGCAGATCCTTGAAGGTGTCGCGCAGCCAGGCGGGCTTGTGCAGCCCGTCGTCGCCCACCGGCGCGGCCATTGCCGGGCCCGCGGCCAGAAACGCCAGAAGCGTCAGGAATTTCCGCATCGTCATTCTCCTTGATTCAGCCGATGGTCGCGAACCACGGCGCCCAGTCAATCATCGCTTCCGCGATCCAGACGACCCCGTTGGTCACGATCAGGACGGCGAAGGCGATCAGCATCGCGCCCATCGCCTTTTCGGCGTGGGCGAGATGTCTTCTGTTGCGCCCGACCCACGCGAGGAACGGGCGCGCGAACAGCGCGGCGAACACGAAAGGCAGGGTCATCGCCAGACCGTAGACGAGAAGCAGCAGCCCTCCCTCCCATATGTCGCCCATCCCGGAGGCGATCATCAGGATGGCCGCCAGCGCGGGGCCCACGCAGGGCGTCCATCCGAACCCGAAGGCCAGCCCCATGACGTAGGCCCCGAGCGCCGTGGACGCGTTGGTCTCCGCCTCGATCCGCGCCTCCCTGTAGAGGAACGGGATGCGGACGGCCCCGAGGAAATGGAGCCCGAACGCGAGGAGGATTGCTCCGGCCACCCACCTGAGTTCCCCGATCCACATGCGGAACGCCTGCCCCAGCGCCGTCGCGCCCATGCCCATCAGCACGAAGATGGTCGTCACGCCGAGCGCGAAGAATACCGTCGAGGCGAACAGCCGCCGCCGCGCGCCCGGCGCGATCGCCCCGTCGCCGCGCAATTCCCCCATCGACAGCCCCGCCATGTAGGCGAGATAGAAGGGAACCATCGGCAGCACGCACGGGCTGAAGAACGAAATCAGCCCAGCGGCCACCGCTCCTCCATAGGAGATGTCCAGCATGTGAAGTCCTCCCTTGCGCGGCGGGCCGGGAATTCATATTAGGATTTTTATATATGTCGCGAAAGGCGAAGAGATGCGCAACCCCGACACCGCCCGTCCCCCGAGGTTCCGGGGCCGACTTCCGCTCGCCGCCCTCGTCCCCGCGGCGTTCGCCGCCCTTCTTCACGCGGCCCCCGCCGCGGAGGCCGAAGTCCGGTTGGCGATGTTCGAGCAGGCCGGCTGCGTGTATTGCGAGCGTTGGGACGCGGAGGTGGGCGACGCCTACCACAAGACCGACGAGGGACGGGCGGCGCCGCTCCTCCGCGTCGACCTGCGCAACGACGACTTCTCGGACCTCGAACTCGCCTCGCGTCCCGTGTACACGCCCACCTTCGTTCTTCTGAAGGACGGGGTGGAGTTGTCGCGGCTCGAGGGGTACGTCAGCGAGGATTTCTTCTGGCCGCTTCTGGCGCGGATGCTGGGCGAAATTCCCGAGGGTTCCCGATAGGTCCCGCCACATTCGATTTCGACGATTCGCGCGGTTTTTTTGTCGTTGAAATCAGAGGAACCACGATGTCGGGATGCACATTTGTTTCGGCGGGGCGGGAATTTCTTCGGAAAGATCAAGGAAATTAGGGGGATCGCGACAAGATATGACAAGACCGACAGCGGCCACGCGGCCCGTTGGCGCCTCGCGGCGACGCTGGAAGCCTTGAACCGGTTGAAACCGGCCCCAATCGGTCAATTCCACGAAATCGCGGTGCGGACACGGGTAATTTTCCCGGTGATCTTATTTTGCTCGGATTCATCCGGGAAATCCGGGGTGCCCGACGACGGGGGAGTCGGGGAAGGTTTCGGATCAGGCGACGCGGTTCCCACGGCGGCGCATCGAATTCCAGGCGCGCCGGAAGAGGGGCAACCAACCCGCGCCGGGCGCCTGAATGATCGGGCTGGTCGCATCCTGGGAAGGCGGAGGAGGGGCACCGGCCCGCGGCGGGATCCCGAAGGGGATTGGCGGTTGGGCCGGAGCGGGACGGTCACCACGCGGAAGAGCGGATCGGCGCGCCGATGACGGCGGGGAGGTTCCGGTCGAAGCGGGAGATTCGCGTATGACCCCGGCCCCGGCGCCTTCCGTCCACGCGAATCGATTTTTGGCGCGTCGCGACTACATTCGCTTTCGTGGAATTGACTTGCGCGCTGGGAACAAATGTCTCAAAAACCGGGATGGTGGCGTGCGCTGAAGTCCGCCACCGGAGTGAACACGCCACACGCGGCGCGGTCGATGCCCCGATTCGACCACCACGTCCGGCGACCGCGCCGGAATGTGGTGGGGGGATCGGATGGACGGCGAAGAACGCGCCGAAAGCAGGACAAAGGAATGATCATGCGCGACGATTTTCCCTTCCAGACGAACGGCGCCAAGAGGCGCTCCTCCTTCGGCGCCGCGGGCGCCGCCGCTCTCGCCGCCTTGGCCGGATGCGGTGGCTCGGACGGGGGCGGCAGCGGGGGCGGAGCCGCCGTCAGCGACACCGTTTCCGGCACCGCGGACGCCGACGACTTCAGCGGTCTTCATTCCCGCGGCGCCGCGCTGATGACGGTGGACGCCGGAGGTGGCGACGACACGGTCACAACCGGCCAGGGCGCGCAGACGATTTCCGGCGGAGCGGGAAGCGACATCATCGCCGGGGGATTGGGGAATGACATCCTCTACGGCCATTTGGCCGACGACCACACCAACGCGGACGGCGAAACCGACACCGCCGCCTACGCTGGCGGTCGCGCCGGGTTCACCGTCACCGCCACGCTCGTGGCCTCGGAGGGAGCCGTTCCGGTGGTCACGGTGACGGACGTGGCGACCGGGGGGCGCGGCGAAGTGAACGAGGGCACCGACACCCTGAGGGCCTTCGAGGCGCTCCGGTTCAACAACAACGCGGCCGCCGAGGACGACCGGGTGACGGTCGCGCTCGTGTTCGGAGACAACGAGGCGAACGGCGAACTGTCCGGCGGCGAGGGCGCGTCCATTGTTTTCGGCTTCGGCATGGACGACGTGATCACCGGAGGCGCCGGCGACGACTCCATCGACGGCGGCGACGGAATGGACACGGCGGTGTTCGCCGGCGCCCGGACCGACTACCGGGTCTGGCGGGAAGGCACTGGGGACTCCGCTCGCACTTTCGTGAAGCACAAGTTCAACACGGGCGACACGGGGGACGACCTCGGGCTCGACACGCTGGTCGGCGTCGAGACGCTCCGGTTCGGCGAGACGGACATGGCGTTGACCGGGATAGAATTCGACAACCCGCTGGTCTCGGCCGCGGGAAACGCCGCGACCGAGAGCACGGTATTACGAGAAGGTGACGCGATCACCGCCCTGGACGTCACCACGCTGTTCAGTTCCGCGGCGGACGCGGACGTTACCTACTCCGTCATGGGCGACCTCCCGGCGGGGTTCGTGTTCGATTCCACCACCAACATGCTGACCGGCACGGCTCCGACGGAGTCGGTCACGATCACGTTCATCGCGTCCGACGACGCACCCGACTCGGGTGGCGAAGTCATCGACTATGACGATGTCACCGCTTCGTACACCATCCTCGTGGGCACCCTTGTCGAGGGGACCGCGGAGGCGGACGCGGATCTGGACGACGAAGGCGCCGGACACGCCACGATCTTCGGTCTCGCCGGCGATGACGTGATCACCGGCGGCGCCGGGAACGACACGCTCTACGGCAACACGGACGAGGTGCTCGGCGCGGACGGCGAGTCCGACACGGCCGTGTACGCGGGCCCGCTTTCGGGCTACGCGATCACCGCCGAGTTGCACACATTCGGTGCCGCTTCCGCGGCGATGGAGAACGTCGCGCGGATCACGGTCGAGGACACCGCGACGGACGCGCCCGCCGACCCGGCGACGCCGGACGAGGGAACGGACACGCTTGTCGGGTTCGAGGCGATCCGGTTCGGG
>JANQKA010000732.1 GCA_028281405.1 Hasllibacter sp.
CCACATGGTGTTGGGCGGCATTCGCCAATGCTTTCGCGCCGGACGCGGCATTGGGCGATTCCGGACGTTGTCGGGGCGATTCGTCGGATTCTCCGGCGAAGGCGGCCACGGGCAAGGAACAATGAAACAAGCCGCGTGGCTTGATTCATGCCCGAATTTTCCGGAGCGCGGCGTCATGGCGCTTACCGCATGGAGTCCGGAGAACATTTCGTCACGTTTTGCGCGCCGGGCGCTTTCTTGGGAGTTTCCGGAGTTCGACGGGGCGATTCGGCGGCGCCGCGATGAAGGCGGCGTAGTGCGCGGAGGCCGATTCGGTGTTCGAATTCTCCAGCGGGCATGGCCACATGCCCCTTCGTGTTGGGTTTGGGGGAATTGGCCATGATTCCGTTTGGCCGGATACTTCTCGTGGCCGGTGAGGATGCGCGCGGATGCGGAATCACCTTCGTTCGGCGTTTGAATTTTCCCAACCGGGCGGAGTGGATTTCATCCCGGTTCCCGGCCGCCATGTCCCGCTTGCGCTGGAGAAACCGGTCCGGGTCGCCGCGCCGCAATTCCCGCGGGTGGACGATGCGCTTATGAGGTTGACGCGCGGACAATCGGATTCGCTCCGGATGGCGACATGCGCCATTGGCGCGGACGGGTTCCACCGGACGCGGTGAAGCCGGGCTTGGCGGTTGGAGCGCCGGAGGTTTTGATGGGATCGCTTGCGCAAGCCGCGTGAAGATCGACGCGAAACGTCGAGGGCGCCGACCGCCATCGTCAACCGATGTGGAGTCCACATCCAAGTCGCCGGCGCCCTTATCGCGGGCGCCCGCCGTTTCCGGAAAAGCGCGGCGGGGTGGAAACGGGGATCATTTTCCGAATCGACCGGGGCCTTTCGGGGAAGCGGCTTCCGGACCGCGCGGAAGATTGTTCGACGTGAATACGGTCGCCATGCCGGGAATCGCGTGGGTGTTCCAAGCATAACGGCGACTCCCGCCATCGCCACCGCCTTGTGGGCCCCCGAATCGGGTCGATTCGCCCGAATAATGGGGCCAATGGATGAATTCGGGCGGGGACCGCGCGCCCGGTCTCCGCCGGATATTCCATGGGACGGCGTCGGGGTGTGAGTTCCGGGTGGATTTCGGCATGGCCCGCCCGCCATCGGACGGGAACTGGAATTTTCTTGGAATTTTTTTCTTGTCACGCCGGAAAATCGTCGTTATCGGTCTCCGCGACGAACGCACAACAAGAGGATGAGTGCATGCGAAACCCGAAAACACGGCGCGCGAAGCCGAAGAAGCAGCGCCCGGCCACCACTATGGACGGAAACCTGGAACGGGCGTTGGAGGCGGTTCGCGGAGCCGCGGCCGAGTGGGGCTTCACATTCGAGGATCTGGTGGGACGTTCCTCCGCCCGCTCCAAGGCGCGGGGCGCCGGCGCGAAGTCCGGACAGGGTGCCGCCAAGGGCAAGGCCACCACCAAGGGCGGGACCACCACCAAGGGCAAGGTTGCCGCCAAAGGCAAAATGCCGCCGAAGTACCGCAATCCCGAGAACCCGTCGGAGACGTGGTCCGGTCAGGGACGCCGCCCGGCGTGGTTCATCGCGGCCGAGGGCAGGGGAATCCCGCTCTCGCAGCTCGCCATCGGGCGCGCGGCGGCGGCTCCGGCCAAATCCGGCGGGAGCGCCGCGACCAAGGGCGGGGCAGCCGCGAAAGGCAAGACAGCCGCCAAAGGCAAGAAGGCCGCCAAAGGCAAAATGCCGCCGAAGTACCGCAATACCGCGAATCCTTCGGAGACGTGGTCCGGTCAGGGACGCCGCCCGGGGTGGCTCATCGAGGCCGAGGACAGGGGAATCCCGCGCTCGCGGTTCGAAATCGGGGGAGCGGGAACCTCCGCCGCGGCCGCACCGGCCAAGGCCGCAAAGACCGCGTCCAAGGGCAAAGGGAAGGGCAAGGTTTCCTCCACGAGCAAATTGCCGCCGAAGTACCGCAACCCCGACAATCCGTCGGAAACGTGGTCCGGACGGGCGCGCCGCCCGAAGTGGTTCCTGGAGGCGCAGCGCAGGGGCGTTCCCATTTCGAAACTCACCGTCTGAAAGGTTGCGCCGACGCGCGCGCGGGTCTAGGCCGATCCTCCGAAAGGAGGGTCGGCCATGACGATCCATATTGGAGCGAAGCCCGGAGAAATCGCCGAAACGGTCTTGATGCCCGGCGATCCCTATCGGGCGAAGTGGGCCGCCGAGACATTCCTGAGCGATGTCCGGATGGTCAATGAAGTGCGCGGAATGCTCGGGTTCACCGGCGTTTGGAATGACCACCGCGTCACCATGCACGGGTCGGGCATGGGAATGCCGTCCCTCTCGATCTACGCCAACGAATTGATACGCGACCACGGCGCGAAAACGCTGATCCGCATCGGTTCCGCCGGGGCAATGCAGGACCGGGTCGCGATCCGCGATATCGTGATCGCCATGACGGCGTCGACGCTTTCCACGCCGTCGCGCGGGATCTTCGGAGATTTGAATTTCGCTCCCTGCGCGGACTGGGGACTCCTGCGCGCCGCCGTCGACGCCGCCGAGGCGAAGGGCGTCGAACCGCATGTGGGAGGGATTTATTCATCCGACGTGTTCTACGACGAGCGCGACGATCTCAGGGAGGTGATGGTCCGCCACGGAATTCTCGCCGTCGAAATGGAAGCCGCCGAACTCTACTCGGTCGCGGCGCGGCACGGCGCGCGCGCTCTCGCGGTTCTGACGATTTCCGATCATCTCGGCAGTGGCGAGGCGCTGCCCTCAGACGAACGCGAGAGATCGTTCGGCGACATGGTCGAGATCGCCTTGGCCGCGGCGTTCGCCTGAGTTTTACCTCCCGTGCGTCCGATCGTAGCAGGGCGGGTTTGAGGCGCGGGTCAAACCGGTGTCGAAGATTTCGACCAGAAGGGGATGGCAGGCGGCTTCGTCGCTTGAATGCGTCGCCGAACAGTCGCCGCCGGGACAGGCGCTGAGCGCCCCCAGAAGATCCATTTCAGCCAGAAACTCGATGTGGTCGCCTGGGCGGGCCGGGCTCGCCTTCATGAAATATTGGCCCGTGTCCGCGGTGAACCCGGTGCACATGAAGACATTCATGACGTCGTGGACGTCCCACTCCGCCTCCGTGACGGGGACGCCGCGCCAATCGGCCAGCGCGCGGGTCAGGTTGGAATGACAGCAGTGATGATACTGTCCGCCGCCCGACAGGAGCGCGTGCGTGTAGGGATCGCAGCGGGTGCCGATCACGTCGTGCACCCGACCTCCGAACGCGTCCACTCCATACCAGTCCAAAGTGTCGCGGATCACCGTCGCCATGGGGCGCAGATGCGGGATGTTCGACCACATCCTGTCCCCGGTCGTCAGATGGGTTCCGTGGATCGCCCTCGTTTTGCCGGAAAAGAACCGCTCCGACAGGTCGCGGGAATTCCACAGATTGAGATCCCCCACCTGCGGGCCCTCGACGGAGACGATCCGGAACACCTGTCCCGCCGACACCTCGAATGTCCGCGCTTCGCGCGGCGGAACGGTCACCTCTCCGGATTTCGTCATCGCGTCGCGGTCCAGACCGGAGATATCCGGCGCCGGGAGCGCGTCGTCGGGATAGCAGATGACCGGTTCCGCCGCGCGGCGGGCGCCGGCGTCTTCGGGAGGCGGGTGGCTCATGATTTCTCCAACAGGTCGACCGAAAGGATGGTCGGGAGATGGCGGGCCGCCTCGGTCCAGGTTTCACCCTCGTCGTCGGAGGCGAACACGGAACCGGAGTTCGTTCCGAAATAGATGCCCGCGGGCGACCCGCCATCCACCGTCATGGCTTGGCGCAGAACCGTGAAGAAGCAGGCCTCCTGAGGCAGGCCCTCGCGACAGGCGCGCCAGGTCTCTCCGCCGTCGGTGGTCTTCCAGACCGCCGCCTTGGCGTCGGGAGGATAGCGTCCCGCCATGTCGCCGTTCAGAGGCAGGGTCCAGACCGTGTCGGGGTCGCGCGGATGCGTGCCTATGGGAAACCCGAAGTTGGATGGCAGTCCTTCGGTCACGTCGTCCCAGGACCGGCCGCCGTCGCGGCTGCGGTACACCCCGTGGTGATTCTGCTGGTAGAGCAGGTCGCCCGCTCCGGGAGCGCGCCCGATGTTGTGGACGCATTGGCCGGTTTCCCCACTACTCGGCGAGGTCGGGTCGTTGTGATGATCATGATGATCGGCATGGGCGCGCGCCGATTCGTTGGTCAGGCGGTTCCGGATCTCCCAAGTGGCGCCGCCGTCCTCGGTGGCGAACACGCCCACGGCCGAGATCCCGAGCCAAAGCTTCTTCGGATCGTCGGGCGACGGGAGGATCGTGTGCAGGACAAGCCCGGCGGCCCCGGGATTCCAACCGTCGCGTTCGGGGAAATCCTTCAGGGCCGCGTTGCGCTCCCATGTCTCCCCGTCGTCGCCGCTGACGTAGAGCTGCGCGGGTTTGCCCCCGGCGTAGAGTTTGTCTCCGACGCGGTTGATCGACCAGAGCGAGTCTATTTCCCCGTCGAAGGGCCTTTCCTCCGGGGTCCATCCGATCATCTTCGCGAATTCGGGATCGTTGGCCGCCCAGTCGTCCGTCATTCCCTTCGACAGTTTCTTGAGCTTCCAGGTCTTTCCCCCGTCGGCGCTGCGGAACACTCCGCTTCCGGACCACTCGCCGCCGCCGGCGGCCCAGATCATCCCGGTTTCGGGATCGCCGGTCATTTGGTTGATGGACCATCCGTCGCAGAATGGTCCCCGCACTTCGAAGGTCTTCCGGTCGCGGGTGGAATCGAGCAGGAAGGCTCCCTTGTTCGTTCCGACGAGCAGTGTCATTGTCATGGCGCACCTCATTCGCGTTTTGATTGGTTTAACACGGGCATTCGGGCCGTGTCATGCCG